>JAJXZC010000669.1 GCA_021780275.1 Pseudomonadota bacterium | reverse complement strand
CTCGGTCAACTCAACGCCGACGCAGCTCCCGTCGCTCAGGGTGCAGCACACATCGGGAGGGTCGCGATCTCGGGTTGGGTCCAATCGACGACCTTACGGCCTGCGAATCTCGGCTTTGCGCAAAGGAACGTCTCGAATGTCTGACGCTCTGCTTCGCGGTCTCCCATCGACTGCCCTTCCCTACACGTCCAGATTCCGCACGTCCAGCGCGTTTTCCTCGATGAATTTGCGGCGGCCTTCCACGTCTTCACCCATGAGGGTCGAGAAGATGGCTTCCGTTTCGGCCATGTCCTGGAGGTCGACGCGGAGCAGGGTTCGGGTTTCGGCGTTCATCGTCGTTTCCCAAAGCTGCTCGGGGTTCATCTCGCCGAGGCCCTTATAGCGCTGGATGTTCACCTCGCGGGCGCCTTCGCTCTTGACGTGGTCAAGCAGTTCGGACCAGGTGGCTTTCGCCTCGCGCGAGCCGTCCCGAAGAACAGTGAAGGGCGGATGGTTGTGGCGCGAGGCCTGGCGCGCGAGCGCGCGGAGGCGGCGGTACTCAGGCTGGCCGGCCAGTTCCACGTTGACCAGGCGAGTGGCGTTCGTCGGGTCCTTGTAGGCGACCGCAAAAGCGGAATGCTCTTCGTCGGCGACGATCTCGGCCTGGACTTTCGCGGCGAGAACCGCCTCGAGCAGGGCCTCGAGGTGGGCGCGGTCCTGGAAGTCGGCCTTGGTGTCGATCGAGAAACGAGTGCCGGTGAGCAGGTCTACGATGCGGGCGTCGCGCATGCGCCGCTCGAAGCGGCCGCTGATCTGGGCGAGTTCATCGAGCAACATCAGGAACGCGCGAAGCTCGGCGCCTTCCAGGCGCCCCGGCGGAGTCGCGCCGGTTTCAACCGAGAGGTTTTCCGTCGCCCGGCGGAGGATCTCCTTCGTAAACTCCTTGTCGTCCTTGATGTACTTTTCGCTTTTGCCCTTCTTGATGCGGTAGAGCGGGGGCTGGGCGACGAAGACGTTGCCGCGCTTGATGAGTTCCTGCATGTGGCGGAAGAAGAAGGTCAGCAGCAGCGTGCGGATATGCGAGCCGTCGACGTCGGCGTCGGTCATGATGATGATCTTGTGGTAGCGGAGGCGCGAGGCGTCGAAGTCCTGGATGCCGATGCCGGTACCGAGCGCGGTGATCATGCTCCGGATTTCGTCGTGGGCCAGCATCTTGTCGTAGCGGGCTTTCTCGACGTTGAGAATTTTGCCCTTCAGCGGCAGGATGGCCTGATACCGGCGGTCCCGGCCGGTCTTCGCGGTGCCGCCGGCCGACTCGCCCTCGACGAGGAACAGCTCGCAGCGCGAAGGGTCCTTCTCCTGGCAATCTGCGAGCTTGCCGGGCAGGCCGCCGGAGTCGAGCGCGCCTTTGCGGCGGGTGAGATCGCGAGCCTTTCGGGCGGCTTCGCGGGCGCGCGCCGCGTCGATCGCCTTCGCGACGACCTTCTTCATCACGGCGGGGTTCTTGTCGAAGAATTCGCCGAGCTTTTCGTTGACGAACTCGGTGACCTTGCCCTGGATGTCGCTGTTGAGCTGGCCGTTAGTCTGGCCTGCAAACTGCGGCTGGGGCAGCTTGACGCTAACCACCGCCGTGAGGCCTTCGCGGACGTCGTCGCCGGTGAGGTTTTCCTTCACGTCCTTGAACAGGCCGCCGCTCTGGCCGTAGGCGTTGATCGTGCGAGTCAGCGCGCTGCGGAAGCCGCTCAAGTGCGTGCCGCCGTCGACGGTGTTGATGTTGTTGGCGAAGCTGAACAGTGTTTCCGAGTAGCCGTCGTTATACTGCAGCGCGATTTCCATGCTGAGTTTGCCGTCGGCCAGATCGCGGTCGCCTTCGAGCGAGATCGGCTTTTCGTGCAGCACGGCCTTGCCGCGGTTCAGATGGCGGATGAACTCGCTGATGCCGCCGGAGTATAAGAACTCGTGCGTCTTCACCGGGTCCGTGCGCTCGTCGGTGAGGGTGATTTTCAGGCCCTTGTTCAGGAAAGCGAGTTCTCGAAGACGCTGGCTGAGCGTGTCGTAGTTGAACTCGGTAGCCTCCATGATGGTGGAGTCCGGCTTGAAGGTGATCTTCGTGCCGCGCTTCGCGCCGGCCTTGCCCGTAGCCGTAAGCGCACCCTTGGGGACGCCGCGTTCGTATTCCTGCTCCCAGGTCTGCTTGTCGCGCCAGATGACGAGTTCCAGCCACTCGCTCAGCGCATTCACGCAGCTCACGCCGACGCCGTGGAGGCCGCCGGAAACCTTGTAGCTATTGGTGTCAAACTTGCCGCCGGCGTGCAGCTGGGTCATGATGACCTCGGCGGCCGAGACGCCTTCTTCCTTGTGAAGGTCCACCGGGATGCCGCGGCCGTTGTCCACGACGGTGAGCGAATTGTCGAGGTGAATCGTGACCTCGATTTCAGTGCAGTAGCCGGCAAGAGCTTCGTCGACCGAGTTGTCGACCACCTCGTAGACCAGGTGATGCAGGCCGGCCTCGCGCGTCGAGCCGATGTACATGGCGGGGCGCTTGCGGACAGCCTCGAGGCCTTCGAGAACTTTAATGCTGGATGAATCGTAGGTGGACATATCTTGCGGGTGAGTAATTCCTATCGGGGGCCGCGCCGGCCAAACTTGTTACGCTTCAACTCCGCGCGGGCCGCTCAAATGCGCATGGGCATCACGACATAGCGGTAGATCGTGGAAGAACCCACGGGCCGGAGCTCGCCGGCGCTGTTGGCGTCCTTGAAATGCAAACTTACGGCGCCGGTTTCGACTGCGCGAAGGAACTCGAGCAGGTACTGCGCGTTGAACCCGATCTCCATTTCCGGGCCGTCGTAGTCGACCGGCACACTCTCTTCGCTTTCGCCGGTATCGGAGATCGAAGAGTGAATCTTGACCTCACCGGGGCCGACGTGGAGCCGGATCGAGCGGGAGCGCTCATCGGCGAACTGGCTCACACGCTCGAGCGAGCCGCGCAATTCGTCGCGGTTCAACTCCACCGAGCGCGGGATGTCCTTCGGCAACACACGGTCGAAATCCGGGAAATTGCCGGTTAGTTTTCGGCTGAGCAGGAGGCGCTGGCCAAAGTCGAAAAACAGGTGGTTGTCGTCGCCGGAGAAGCGCACAACCGAATCGGCCGCGGCTTCCGATGCCTTCTCCGATTCGGCGCTTGAACCGCATCCCGTCAGAAGAAAAGCAGTCGCAAACAGAAAAGCCACCAACAGGTATGATGCCCCATGCAGTACTTGTTTCATAAGGATTCCCTCCTCGATATTTTGGTTGAAATTCGAATGAAATTAGACAAGTGTGCCATAAAAGTCAAGAAGCGGGCCCAATGAATTATTCCGCCCATCCAGGTGTGCCATATTCACTCGATTTGAGACAACAGG
>JAJXZC010000435.1 GCA_021780275.1 Pseudomonadota bacterium | reverse complement strand
GGCAAGATATCCAAGATGGGCAATCCGGCGCTTCGGTCGCTTCTGGTGGTCGGCGCAACGGCGGTCATAATGCATGCCCGACGCGGCGCCGCGGTATCGCCATGGCTGACGGGCCTGTTGGCGCGCCGGCCACCCAAGGTCGCCGCCATCGCCTTGGCCAACAAGATGGCTCGCATCGCTTGGGCGCTTCTCGCCAAAGGAGGAAGGTTTGTCCGCTACAATCAAGTCGCAGCAAATGCCGCTGCATGACGGCAGTTAGATTCAGTGAATTGACCGGCGGCATCGCGGCCGGTCAAGGGCAAGGTGCATTCGATCTATGATGACCACACGGGACGACATCCCGATAAGACCCAAGGCCGAGGATTCCCAAGCGCACAACAAGCGCGCTGATTTGATTGGCCGGTCCTATCGCGAACGTCATCAAGGCCAGCGGCCAATGTCCGCGATCAAAGGCCGGACATATGGGCGCACCGCTCCCTATGGTCAGATAGTGAAAGAACCCTTGACCGCGGGGTCGTTCCACATATGCGAATCCCAATCGATTCAAAAAGATTGGAAAACGCTCTAGAGCGGCCGGCGACGCGAACGCGTCTGGTCTGCGCCAGCGAGAAAGTCCGTCGCGCGTCCAAAGAGCCGGATCAGCTCCGCATGTGTAGTTACATGCAATTTTCGACTCAAATTCGCTCGGTGAACATCTACGGTCTTGCGACTGATATCGAGCGCGATGGCGATCTCCTTGCTGGTTCGTCCGTCCAACAGACCACAAAGGACGTCGCGCTCGCGTGAGGACAGCTGTTCCACGAGCCGACGGAGTTCAAGATCGACGGCGCGCTTGGCGTAACGTTCCCCGGCGAGGCGCATGGCGCGTTGCACCGAGGTCAGGAAACTGTCGGGATTGAACGGCTTCTGAATGAAGTCGATCGCCCCGGCCTGCATGGCGGTGACCGCCGCAGGCACCTCGCCGTGCGCGGTCAGGAACATGATCGGCAGATCAAACCCGGCGTCAATCAAATGCTTCTGCAATTCGAGTCCGCTCATGCCCGGCATACGGAGATCGATGACAGCACATGCTGGTCCTTCGAAGCTCTCCAGAGCGTGGAGAAAGCTCGGCACCGAATTGTTGACGACGCACGCGATCTTGACCGAGTCGAGCAACCACACCAAGCCGTCCGTTACGGTCGGCTCGTCATCGACGATAAATACCGTGACGTCCGACGGATCGATCTCAGTCATGGACATCCCACACGGGAAGCGAAAAACGAAATACGGCGCCGCCGGCGCGCTGGGTCCCGTACTTGAGCGCGCCGCCGTGAGATTCCACGATCGTCCTGGCGATCATCAAGCCCATGCCAAGGCCCGACGGCTTCGATGAAACATATGCGTTGAAGATTTTCGAAGAGAGTTCCTCCGAAACCCCCGGTCCCCGATCGGCGACTTCGATGGTCAGCATGTCGTGCTGTGCAACGGACACCCGAATTTTCAAGCTCCTGTCGACGAGAGCGCAGTTCTCCATGGCTTCGATCGCATTGACGATGAGGTTCGCCAAAACCTGTTGTATCTCGACCGGGTTTGCACGCGCTGGCGGCACGTCTTGCGGACCTGTCGATCCGATAGCGACATCGACGTGAACATTCGACGATTTTATCTGCTGTTGCAGCAGGGACAGCGTTCGCTCAATGAGCGCCGGCAGGTCAACAGCTTCGAAATCCGGCTTGTGTCGAGACACAAAGCCGCGAACATGCCTGATGATCTGCGCAGCCTGATTCAGCGAATCGTTCGCCTTTTGCAGCGCTTCGTCCAGATCCGGGAAGTTTCCTTGACCCGCTTCGAGTCTGTGACGAATTCCGCTGATATAGCTCTGGCACGCGTTGAGCGGCTGGCCCAACTCGTGCGCGAGGGCTGAAGCCATCTGCCCCATAGTCGAAAGGCGCGAGGCGTGCGCCAGCGCCGCTTGCTGCTCGTTCTCTCGTTCTCGCTGCCGACGTTGTTCGGTCAAGTCGGTAAACGTAAATACGACGCCCTTTCTCGTGGAGGAGAGCGGAGCGCCAATCACGGAAATCTCCCGTCGCCGTCCTTGCGTCTTCAGCCACGAAAATTCGAAACGATCGACCCGACGGCTGGCGTCGCCCGCGTGCTGTTGCAAGATCCGCACGAGCGAACACGTCGCGCCATCTGCAAGAATGACACGTCCCTCATCTCTTATGAGTTCGTTCAAATGGTGTCTGGAGGACGCGCCCAGATACGATTGCAGCGTTCGGTTGACTTCGACGACCTCGCGATCATGATCGGCGACGAGAACGCCCAATGGAAGGTGGCGAAACAGCGTCTTGTATTTTTCGCTGCTCGCCAACGCCACGGCCTGTAGTTTCGTCCGCAGTTCGACCTCGTCCTTGAGGGTTTCATTGGTTCGCCGAAGGTTCTCCGTGCGTCTCTCGATCGTGTATTCGAGCTGCTGGTTCACGCGCCGCAATTCGTTCTCGGCTCGCTTTTTGTCCGTGAGATCCTGGACCACCCAAACGGATGGCGATGTCGTGTCGCCGGGCCGTATGTATCGCCCGGAAATACGGCACCAGATCAATGTGCCGTCCTTGCGAGCCATGCCGCGTTCGTGCGTGTAAAATCCGTCCTTCGAGTGTCCAGACATCAACCGGCCGACGTCGTCGTAATCGTCCTGCGTCACGTAGAGCTGACGAACCGGCTGCCCATCCAATTCGCCGATCTCATAACCGAAGATCTCGGCCATCCGCGCATTCGCCCAAAGGAAGCGTCGATGCGCCATGTAGCTGATGCCGACAATCGTGTTCTCGAGCACGAGCCGAGACGGAAAATCCCCTCCGAGAGTCTCCTCGGCTCCGACAATCGTGTGGAGGTCGTCGCGCCCGATAGGTTGCATGGCATGATTGATACATCCGAAGCGATCGCCGGAAAAGCGCGCGTTTCATGACCACGGGTCGTCTCGCGCGGCGCTGACGAATTGCTGCAATGCACTAAGGAATTTCTTTAGACGCTAAGGATTCGTCCCGAATAGACCTCCACAGCCGCCAATGTCAGCATCAAAGAAAGCGGGATGGATCGGGCGCGCAAATAGACGCCGGTCGCGCAGCGGCTCGCATCGGCCGACGCACACGACACCGCACGATAAGGGAGGAAACACGACAATGGCCTATCCAGGCATGTTCGACCTCGCGGGCAAGGTCAAGACGGCGGCGGACCTCCGGGTTTTCTCCAGTGCGAGCGAAACGCTCGAGCTCATGTTCGGGCAAGAGAGCGGCAAGCTCATCGGCGGGCGCATGGCCAGGTAATCCGCAGCCTGCGGTCGGGTCGTCGCGCTCAAACCTGGATTTGCACAAAAGACCGGCTGATCGCGACCGCGCGCCGAGGCGACCAAATCAAGCGATAATCAGGAGAGCTCAGATGTATACTGTGGACATCGACACTGGCGGCACGATGACTGACGCGCTGGTGTCCGACGGATCATCGCGGCACGCGTTCAAGGTCGACACGACGCCGCACGACTACACAGTATCCTTCGTCGCCTGCCTGCAGGAGGCGGCGAAAGCCCTGAACTTTTCGGATATCGCCGCCTTCCTCAAGCAGGTTCGGCTGATCAGGTGGTCGTCGACGATCACGACCAACGTCCTCGGCGAGCGCCGCGGTTCGAAGGTCGGCGTGTTCGTATCCGCCGGCCAGGAAAACAAGCTTTACGGCGACAGCCGCTCACCGATCGTCGGGGAACTGGTCGCCGATGACGCGATCGTCGGCCTGGCCGCCGATCCGTCGGCCCCGGACGTGCTCGCCGGCGTAAAACGCCTCCTGGAAACCGGCGTTCGAAGGATCTGCGTGTGCCTTGAAAACGCGTTCCCCGACAACGCCGCAGAGCGCGCGATCAAGGAGGCGATCGAAGACCAGTATCCCGACCACATCATCGGCGCCGTCCCGGTCCTGCTCGGTAGCGAAATGGCGCCGCTGCGTCACGATCAGACGCGTGTCCACTACTCGGTCATGAACGCCTACACGCACACGCAGCTCGCGAACTCGCTGTTCAAGGCCGAAGATCTGTTGCGCGACGAATACGGATGGAACGGGGCGCTGCTGATCGGCCATACGAGCGGCGGCGTGGCGAAAATCGGAAAGACCAAGGCCGTCGACACGATCGAATCTGGTCCGGTGTTCGGAACCTTCAGCGGCGCACATATGGCGAACGCCTACGGTCTCAAGAACGTTGTCTGCTTCGATGTCGGCGGCACCACGACCAAAGCCTCCATCGTTCGAGACGGCGCGCCGGTATTTCAGCGCGGCGGCAAGCTGATGGAAATTCCGGTCCAGACGTCTTTCGCCATGGTGCGGTCAGCCGTTGTCGGAGGCGGCTCCATCGCTCACGTCCAGGACGGCTCCGTCGCATTGGGACCGGAAAGCATGGGCGCGGCCCCCGGCCCTGCGTGCTACGGCCTCGGCGGCGCGCAGGCGACATTGACCGACGCGCTGCTGGTCCTCGGGTACCTCGATCCGGCCAACTTCCTCGGCGGACGACGGGAACTGAACGCGGAACTCGCCCGCCACGCGATCGAACAGAACGTGGCGACGCCGCTCGGCGTCTCTGTCGACGTCGCCGCTCTCGCCATTCGGGACGAGGCGATCGCCATGATGGCCAGCCTCGTCAGCGAAACGCTCGTAGAAGCAGGGCTCGAGACGCGCAATACGCCGATTTTCGCATTCGGCGGCAACGGCCCGATGTTCACGACCTTCGTCGCCGAGAAGCTCGGCATGCCCGCGGCTTATGTCTTCGATCTTGGTCCCGTCTTCAGCGCATTCGGGTCCGCCATATCGGACGTCGTGCACCGCTACGAGCGGGGAGTCGATCTGAAGTGGGACGGCGCCGCAGTCGCCGCCCTGGCGCCCATCGTGCACAGCATGCGTGTGCAGGCTGACCGCGACCTCCGCGGAGAAGGATTTGATCCGGAAAAAGCTGAATTCGTCTGGGAGCTGGACTTCGGAAAGAGCGAAGACAACGTCTCGACGGTCAGCGTCCGCTCTCACGCCCCGGAACCGACCGCGGTCCTCGGCGCCCTCGCGCAGGCGGTGGCTGAGCGCGGACATGCCGGGGAGCCGCTGCTCGACATCCGACTGTCTACACGCTTTGCGGTCGGATCCCACGACCTCAACCACGCCAAGCCGAACAGCGGCGTACCGACGCAGCGTTCGCGGAACGTACGGTTTATGGCGGGCGCTCGCGAGGATGTGACCGTTTACAGCTGGGAGTCGCTGAAGGGCGGAGCGGAACTCCGCGGGCCGATGGTCGTCAACGGCGCAACGCTGACCTGCCCTGTTCCAGCGGGCTGGGGGCTGTCCGTGGACAGCTATGGAAATGGTCGAATTCAACGCGCCTGATCGCAGCCCACAAACAGGACCACAGTCATGCACAAGCCGATTCGCTTCACCGAGTATCTCGATCTCGACCTCAACGACGACACCTGGTGCTGCCACGGTTGCGGCACAAAGCTGATTGGGGCACGCGAAAACTACAAGCGTGGTTGTCTTGTCGCGGAGCGCATGCCGGAAGAAATCCACAATCCCGTTATCACGGGCGAGTACACATTCGCCCCCGACAAGGACTGGATTCGAATTCTCGAATTCTATTGCCCGAACTGCGCGCAGCAGATCGAGACCGAGTACCTTCCGCCCGGGCATCCGATCACGCACGACATCGAGATCGATGTCGACAGCCTGAAGGCGCGCCTCGCAAGCGGCGACCTCATCATTCGCGACGGCAAACTCATCAAGGCGGCTCTTCTCGACGGCGAATGATCCGCGCATCGCAGTACATGCCGATCCGAGCCGCCATGACAAAATAGAGCAAGCAGAGGGCTTTCCATGACTACGCTCACAACGAAGGACGCCATCAATTCCATCGACATCGACGTCGGCGGCACGTTCACCGACCTTGTCCTCACGTTGGACGGCGAACGAGTTATCGCCAAGTGTCCGACCACGCCGCACGATCTGTCGATCGGCTTCCTGCATGCGATCGAGGCCGGCGGCGAGAAAGTCGGCGCCACTGTCGACGAGCTTCTCCCCAAGATCGACATCATCCGATACAGCACGACCGTCGCCCTCAATCGACTGCTCCAGCGCCAGGGACCGCGCATCGGGCTCCTGACGACGGAGGGACACGAAGATGCGATCCAGATCGGACGCGGCGCGCAGTGGACCGATGGGCAGCGCGTGGCGCAGCGGCGCAATATCGCCGTGCAAAACAAACCTTACCCGCTGATCGAACGCAGCCTGATCCTCGGCGTCAAGGAACGTGTGGATTCGCGCGGCCAGATCGTCCGGCCCCTCGACGAAGAGGACGTGCGGCAGAAACTGCGGCTCCTGATGGATCGCGGCGCGCGCGCAATCGTCGTGTCCCTCCTGTGGAGTTTCATGAACCCGATCCACGAGAAGCGGGTGCGTGAAATCATCAGAGAGGAATACAAGGAATATCACATCGGGTTCGTGCCGGTCGTCCTCTCCTCCGGCGTCGTTTCGAAAATCGGCGAATACGAGCGAACGATGACTGCGGTGCTGGACGCCTATTTGCAGCGCTCGATGCAAAACGACATCGGCGCCACCTGGGACAAATTGCGCGAAAAGGGCTACCGCGGCGCCTTCCTGATGATCCACAATTCCGGCGGATCGGCGGACATCTTCAAGACGCCTGCGAGCCGAACCTTCAACGGCGGACCTGTGGCCGGCCTGATGGGATCCGCCTACTTCGCAAACAAGCTCGGCTTCAAGAACGTGATCGCCGGCGATGTCGGCGGGACTAGCTTCGACGTGGCGCTCGTCGTCGAAAGCAACGTGCGAAATTACACGTTCAGGCCGGTGATCGACAAGTGGATGGTCAACGTCACCATGATGCAGACGATCTCCGTCGGCGCCGGCGGCGGGTCGATCGCAAGCGTGACCCAAGGGCGCCTCACCGTCGGTCCTCGCAGCGCCGGTTCGATGCCGGGTCCGGTTTGCTACGACCTCGGCGGCGCCGAGCCGACCGTCACCGACGCAGACGTCGTGCTCGGATACATCAATCCCGACACCTATTACGGCGGTCGCATGCCGTTGAACAAGGCGAAGGCTATCAAGGCGATCAACGAAAAGATCGCGAAACCGCTCGGCGTCAGCACCGAGGAAGCGGCCTCCCTCATCCGCCGCGTCGTCGACGCGAACATGGCTGGCGCGATCAAGCGTGAAGTGCACATGCGCGGCTATCACCCAGAGGATTTCGTGCTCTTTGCGTTCGGCGGGGCCGGGCCGACGCACATGAGCGGCTTGCGCGGAGATGTGCCGAAGGCGGTCGTGTTTCCAGCCGCGCCGGTGTTCTGCGCGATGGGAAGCTCGATCATGGACATTCTGCACATGTACGAGCAGAGCCGTCGCATGGTCTTCATGGAGCCGATGACGGAAAAGCTCGTCGTCGATCGAGCGCAGTTCAACGAGACCGTCGAATCGCTCATCGCGCGGGCCCAGGCTGACCTGCAAAGCGAAGGGCTGAGTGTCTCGGACGCCGAATACTCGCTGGAGCTCGACATGCTCTACGGCGGCCAGGTCAATCTGAAACGCGCCTCTTCCCCACGCCTGAGGATCGAGAGCGACGCCGATTGCCAGGCGATCTACGATGCGTTCGAACGGGAATTCAGCGAGGCGTTTTCGCCGCTCGTCGTCAACAAACCGGGCGGCGTCTTCCTCGACAATTTCGTTCTGCGCGTGACCGTTCCCACCTGGAAGCCGGCCATTCAGGAATACGAGGAAGTCGACGCCGATCCGTCCGCCGCGCACATCGGGGAACGCAAGGCTTACTGGCCCGAGAAGAAAAGTTGGGTCGCAACGCCGATCTATCAGTTCGAGCAGCTGCAGGCCGGCAACGTCGTTATGGGCCCCGCCATCATCGAGGCCGAGCTGACGACGGTGGTGGTCCCGCCGGCTGAGAAGTTCACCATCGATCGGCACGGACTCGGCATTCTCGAGCCGGTCGTGCCGCCTGCGCCTCGCAAGCGCGTGGGCGCTCAAGTTGCAGTCGCCGCGTAATTCACTAGATGAGGAGATATACGGATGGCCATTCCTTCCCTCGAGCAGAAGCTGACCTGGCTGAAGCCGTCGCCGGCGACCAAGCGTGAACTGGAACTTGCGGCGCAGATTGACCCGGCGACCTTCGAGATCGGGTTCCAGCGGACAAATGACATCCTTGACGAAGGGATGGACGTGTTCGTCCGCTCCTGCCGTTGCGCCATGGGGATCGCCGGCGATTCTCTCGTTGCGATCATGACCGCGGCCGGCGACATCGTGAACGGCAGCTGCGGGACCTACCTGCATGCCGTCATCCCGCCTCTCATCATCAAATACATCCTCGAGACGTTCGGCAACGAAATTCGGGATGGGGACCTCTGGTTCGCCAACGATGCGGTCTACGGCGGCGTCCACAATCCGGATCAAATGGTCTGCATGCCCGTCTTCTATAAGGGAGAGCTCGTCGCCTGGACCGCAGCTCTCGTGCACACGACCGAAACGGGCGCGATCGAACCGGGCGGCATGCCGGTTTCCGCGACCTCCCGGTTCGAGGAGGGCATGAATGTCCCGCCGATGCGGATCGGCCGCAATTTCAAGGTCGACGAGGACGTCGTCTCGATGTTTGTCGCATTTGGCATTCGGGCGCCGTCCATGATCGCCGTTGACCTGAAGGCGCGCTGCACGACGGCAGACCGCGTTCGCACGCGCCTGATCGAGCTATGCGACCGCGAGGGACCGGATTACCTGACCGGGCTCTTCCGCAAGATGCTGCTCGAGGCCGAGATGGGCGCGCGCGCGCTCATCGACCAGTGGCCCGACGGCAAGTATCGGTGCGTGACGTTCAGCGACGCGGTCGGGCTCAAGCAGGGGCTGGTGCGAAGCTGTTTCATGACAATCGAAAAGAAGGGAGATCGCATGCTGGTCGATCTCTCCGAAACCGGACCGGAGACGGCCTCGCCCTATAACGCGCATCCGCAAGCGGCGATCGCCCACTTCTCGAATTACATCTATGAGTACCTTTTCCACGCGTTGCCGATCTCCAATGGCACGTTCGCCAGTATCGACTTCAAGTTCGGCGTGCGAACCTGCCTCTCGCCGGATCCGCGCGCGGCGACGTCCTGTTCGGTCATGATTTCGACCGGCGTGATGAGCGCCGTGCACAATACCTGCGCGAAGGCGATGTATTCGACGTCGCTGTGGAAGCAAAGCGGCGCCTCGATGGGCAACGGCGGAAACGCCCTCGTGCTGGCAGGCCTCAATCAGTGGGGCGCGCCATTCGCCGACATGCTCGCTTACTCGATCAATACCGAGGGCCAAGGCGCGCGACCGACCGAAGACGGAATGGACGCCTTCGGCTTCCCGTGGTGCGTATTCGGACGAGCGCCGAACACCGAGCAAGTCGAAAACGAGTTTCCGCTCCTGGTTCCCCTGTCGAACCATTGGCAGGACTCGTGTGGGCACGGAAAGTACCGCGGCGGCGTCGGCACAGTGCAAATGTGGGTCCCCCATCACGTGCCGGCCGTGTACATGATGGCGATCGCCGACAACAGCAAGCTGCAGACGCCTCAACCCCTATTCGGCGGATACGCGCCGTGCACGGTGCCTGGAATCGGCATTCGCAATGCCGACGTCAAGAGCCTCCTCGCCAACGGCGACAAGAAGCTCGATCTCGATATTCACAAGCTGCTGACGGAACGGTCGATCGCAGGCGACTACGAAATCGAGTTCCAGGGCCGCTCCGTGCGACCCTACATGAACGGCGACGTCGCGACCTTTGCTTTCAGTTGCGGCGGAACGGGATACGGAGATCCGCTCGATCGCGATCCGAAGTCTGTCGAGCAGGACATCGTCAAAGGGATCATCTCTCCCGAGGCGGCCAAGCACGTGTACAAAGTCGCGTGGGATGCGGAGCAGCAGATTGTCGACGTCGCTGCGACAAACGGTTTGCGGACCGCCGAACTCGCGGCGCGCAAGGCGCGCGGCCGCCGCTACGACGAATTCGAGGGCGAATGGCTGAAGCAGAAGCCGCGTGACGAGATCCTGGCCTATTACGGCAGCTGGCCGGATGCCCGCGAAACAGCGCCTTTGTTGCGCGCCTGAGTTCGGAGCAGGTCATGTGGCGCAATCGGATGCAAGACTTCTCCCGGGCTGTCGGGAAACCGCACAGCCCGCTGTTTGCGCCGCTGCTGTTTCACGCCGCGGCCCAGGTCGAAGCAATCGACCCGGACGCCATGGCGCGGGATGCGACGCGCATACGGAAGAACGTCGGCGAATTTCGTCGAATGTTGAAATTGGACGCGGTCTTCTGCTGCGCGCCGTCTATGGCCGAGCTCAACGCGATCGGCAGGCCGGACCACGAATCCGACCTCGAAAAAATCGCGGGCGAAGAGCGCGTGGCCGCCTCACTCGGGGCGTGCCGCCAGTGGCATGCGGATAAAGACGCTCCGGTCATCGTGGTTGCTCTCACCGGACCGATGAGCCTGTGTGCGGCGCTGACCGGGGCCGGTCAGGGATATGACGAAGAAGTGGCGTTCGAGCACGTCGGGCGTGGACTCGCCGCCCTCGTCAGGCTGTTTGCGGAAGCGGGGGCGCACGTCGTCCAGTTTCACGAGACTGCCACGCCGAACGAGGATCAGCGCGATTACTGGAAGAGCGCATTGGGGACGGCTGGAAACGTCGCCCGGTTCCACCGGGTGGCGCCGCTACTGATCATCGACGCGCCATCGCTCGACGCATGGCCGCCCCAGATGATCGCCTGCCCGAGCGCAGCACAGCAGACGAGACCGATGACCCAAGTCCGGGGCGCAGCCTGGAACAAAGATCCGGCTTCCTGGGCGAAGTTGAGCGCAGAGCCGTCGAATGTGCGCTTCATAACGATCTCCTCGGAGGTGGCCGCGGACACCGATATCCGCGCGTTGCTCGACTGCGTCGAGAAGGTTCGAAGCGATTGAGACGAGTCGCTTGCGGCGACGAACAGAACGACCAACAAGTTCGGGACGGAGGGGAAAATGGGACAGAGGCTGAAGGGCAAGAAGGCAGTCATCACCGGAGGCGCCGCCGGCATCGGTCGCGCGATCGCCAAGCGGTTCGCCGAGGAAGGCGCCGACATTGCGGTTGCGGATATCGGTTCGACCGACGCGACGAGAGAAGCCGTACTGAAGGCCGGACGCCGATTTTTCTCCGTGACCTGCGATACTTCGCGACCGGATCAAGTGGAGGCGCTCGCCCGAAAGGTGAACGGCGAATTCGGCGGATGCGACATCCTGGTCAACAACGTCGGGATATACCCGCTGACGCCGTTCGGCGAATTGAAATTCGAAGACTGGAAGCGGATCTTCGAAATCAATGTCGACAGCCAGTTTCTGGCGAGCAAAGCCTTTGTGCCGGGCATGAAAGAGCGCGGATGGGGGCGCGTCATCAGCCTCACGTCCACGGTGTTCTGGCTCAAAATCGAGGCTTACGTCCACTACATCAGCACGAAGGCCGCCAATATCGGATTCACCCGCGCTCTGGCGACAGAGTTGGGTCCCTTCGGAATCACGGTCAATGCGATAGCCCCGAGCCTCGTGCGCACGGCCACGACTGAAGCCTCTCCGTTGGCCACGATGTTCGAGGCGCTGCCCGAGATGCTTCAGTCGATCAAGCGCACGCAGGTTCCCGAGGATCTCACGGGAGCCGCGCTGTTCCTCGCAAGCGACGATTCGGCGTTCATGACCGGACAGACGCTCGCGGTGGACGGGGGTATGGTCCGTCACTGAGGAACTCGAAAACGAACGCCGATCCCGGCGTGTCCAACGTGTCACGAAGCCGGTGCCCGCGCCCTTAGGACGAGAGCGCCTCCTGTGCTTACCGGTATTTTGACGAGCGATCTCATGGCTGTCCGACTGACGACACCTGTTACGATCCTGACTGGTTTCCTCGGCAGTGGGAAAACGACGATGATCAACCGTCTGCTTCGTGACCCAGACGGCTTGCGGATCGCGGTCATCGAGAACGAATTCGGCGAGATCGGCGTGGATGCCGAATTCCTGTCCCAAACCGGCGAAGAAACGATCATCCAGCTCGCGAACGGGTGCCTGTGCTGCACTGTCCGGGGCGATCTCGCGCGCGCGCTCCACGATATCGCGCGGCAAGCAAGCGATCTGAATGCGCCATTCGACCGTGTGCTGATCGAAACAACCGGGCTCGCTGACCCGGGACCCGTGATCCAGACCTTTCTAGCTGAAACAGCGGTTCAATCCCTATTTCACCTCGATGCAGTCGTTGCGGTGGTCGACGCGCTGAACGCCGAGACAGAGCGCGACCGCCCCGAATTTCAGGCCCAGCTCGGCTATGCCGACAGAATCGTCGTGACGAAATCCGATCTGACGTCGGACGAAAAACTGGACGCTCTCGAGCAATTGCTGGGGTCGCTCAATCCCCGCGCGCCGATCATCAAATGCGATCTGCGCGAGGTGAGCGTTCAATTCCTGATCAGCCACATTTTCGACGCAGGCGGATTTGCGATCGACCACGTCCGCCTGGATGAAATCCGCCGTGCCGAAAACAGCGCGGCGCTTGCCTCCGAGCGGCGGCTGAGAGTGCGGCCCGCCGCACTGGCGGCGCATTCGAGAGGCGTCCGGAGCTGCGTCTTTACGAGCGATAGTCCGCTCGATCTCGATCGACTGAACCAGGCGCTGGACGTCTTGGTGGGCGAGTACGGATCGCGCCTGTGGCGGTGCAAGGGCGTCGTTCAGTCCGTCGACCAAAGATGCCGCCTGATCGTTCAAGGCGTCCAAGGCGTCATCCAGATCAACGGCGGAACGATTTGGCGGCGATACGAACCGCGGCGGACCGTGCTGATTTTCATAGGCGACAAAATTGATCCCACGTTCGTGGATCAGACGCTTCAGGCATGCGTGACCGATCGCAGTTCTCCGAAGGCGCCTGACTTCGAGCAAGGTCCAGGAACTGCGGTCGGCGCGAGGTCGAACGCCGTCAGAGGAACCGGAGGGTGAATTGCGCGACGAAACCCGGAAGCCCGTGCGTGATCCCGATCGTCTGTTTGCTCGACCGCGTCTGATCGTCGAAAAGCGATCTGACGGCGCAGCCTACGTGCGCAGCGCCGACGTGCTCGACAATATCGGGCGGTCGACGACAGACTGGCTCATCGGCTGGGCGGCGAAGACGCCTGATCGCATATTCCTCCAGGAGCGCGAGACCATAGCGCCCGGCGCGCCCTGGCGAACGCTGACCTACGGCGAAACGCAGGCGCGCGTCGAGAAGCTCGCGGCGGGCCTGCTGTCGCTCGGGCTCGGGCAGGAGCGTCCCCTCGCCATTCTCAGCGACAATTCGATCGATCATGCGCTGCTGACGCTCGCCGCACTGCATGTCGGCGTCCCGGTCACACCGATCAGTCAGGCCTATTCGCTTCA
>JAJXZC010000241.1 GCA_021780275.1 Pseudomonadota bacterium | reverse complement strand
TCGAACTTTGCCGCTCGGTCGTGCTCGATGCGCTTTCCGCGCTCGAGGCACGGCGGAACGACGTGCCGCAGGCGGCGAGCCTCGCCAAGGCGCGGCTTTCCGACACGGCCCGCCTCGTCACCAATGAAGGCCTCCAGATGCATGGCGGCATGGGCATGACCGACCAGTTCGATGTCGGCCTCTACATGAAGCGTGCCCGCGTGGCCGCCGCCACCTTCGGCGATGGCAATTTCCACCGGGACCGCTACGCCGCGCTCGAAGGCTTCTGAGCGATCAGCCGCCCGCCGAAACCACCGGCGGGCGGCTTTGTTTCCCACCATTATGGCGACGAAACGGCGTCGAACACTTGTTTGAACGCGGGGCCTTCCCAGATTTAATGATGGCTTTCTTGACAGGCCCGGCGCCCCGGTATGTGCTTGGCCTTAGAGTTCCCCTTGGGGAACGTCCAGATTCGGAGCAGACCCATGCGCAAGATCGCTCTTGCAGCCCTTGCAGGCACCGCCGGCCTTCTGGCCGCCGCCGCGCCGTCATATGCGTTCACGACCTATCAGGTGCAGACCGACGGCTCCAACGCCGCCAAGTACACCGACCAGAGCGTGGGCAATTCGAGCAACAATGGCGGCTTCAGCTTCTCCATGAAGAGCAGCGAGGACGGCACCGATAATTTCGGAGTGCCGGGCGCTTACAACAATCCCGACAACGCCAATTCCCAGCAGGCCCCCTCGCGCGACATGGGCTGGCAGGGCACGGGCTATTACCTTCGCCCCAATAACTGACCCTTGACGTTTCAAGCCGAAAGGCGCGGTGCTCAAAGGCGCCGCGCCTTTTTTCTTTGGTCATCCGGATACTCGACAAGCAGGCCCCCCCGCCCCATACTGCGCCGCGCGCCGGGCGAGGCCTCGCGCCATTGATCCAGTATCCAGAGAACGACGAGACACCGGTATGGCTGACGATACGAAACCGAGCGATCTGCCCGAACGCATCACCGTGCTGGCCCGGGACTTCACGCCCGCCGCCATGGAGTTCCATCGCCGGAACATGAGCGAGAAGGGCTACCGCATGGAAGGCCAGATCGTTCAGCGCCGGTTCCAGATGATCGAGGGCCTGGGCGCTCCGAAAGACCTTTTCGACGGTGAGCTTTTCTACGCGGCCACCTTCGTCCGCAAGGGCGACGAGAAGTAATCTCTTCCCGTCTGCAAACGGGACAGGGGCGAATTACCCCACATAACCAAGGCATTGCGGGCGGAGCAAAAGACGCCCGCTGGCGTCCCTTCGCGGCCAAACGCTGTTGACTTGGGCAAACTAATCTTGTCTGCTTTCTTGGCAATCGACATTTTGGCCTGCCTTGGCTGATTTGCCCTACGGGCCTTTCAAGACACTTCCAAAAATCAGGTTGTCATCATCAGCCGCGCGATGGGAGCGTGGTTATTACCGCACGCAAGTGCGCAAGGAGACCCAAATGGCTACTGGTACTGTGAAGTGGTTCAATGCTCAGAAGGGCTACGGCTTCATTCAGCCGTCCGACGGCGGTCGCGATGTGTTCGTGCACATCAGCGCTGTTGAGCGCGCCGGCCTCAGCACGCTCAACGAAGGTCAGAAGATCAACTATGAGCTCGTGACCGAGAAGGGCAAGACGTCTGCCGCGAACCTCACGGTCGCGTAATTCGCCTTCGGCTTTACAAAAATCGGTGGCCGGGCCTAGTGCCCGGCCATTTTGCTTTTGCGGCCCCGTCCAGCGTTTCTTGACAGGATGCGCCCGGACCGGTTGCATCGGCACACAAGCATTACACATCAATAATCGGCACATACCCCGGGGGAAACGAAATGAGCCTGCAGCTTCTTCTCATCAATCCGATGCTGCGTTTTCAGGTGAAGCGCCGCTTCAAGAAAAGCCCGGATGTGATGACACTCCGTCCCGTCATGCAGGCGACGGAGCCGCAGAACGCGAAGCTCCCCGCCGACGTCACCGTTGAACAGATCGCGCTTGGCGGCGTCCCGGTGGAAAAACTCACCGCGACCGGCGCGGAGAGCAGCGGCGCCTTCTTCTACATTCACGGCGGCGGCTGGGTCGCCGGATCGCCACGTACGCACCGCCCGCTTACGCACCGGCTCGCGACGCAGACCGGCATGGCCGTCTATGCCGTCGACTACCGGCTCGCGCCGGAACATGTCTTCCCGGCCGGTCTCGACGATTGCGTCGCGGCCTATCGCGCGCTTCTCGAAAAAGTGCCCGCTCATGAGATCGTGGTCGGCGGCGACAGTGCGGGCGGCAATCTTGCCCTCGCGCTTGCGCTGCGGCTCAAGGCAGAAGGCATTCCGCTTCCCGCCGCCCTCGTCTGCCTCTCGCCCGCGACGGATCTCGCGGCGATAGGCGGCTCGCGCATAAGCAACGCGAAGCGCGACGCCCTCTTCGTCGAGGAAATGATGGAAACGGTGGAAGGCCGCTACTGCCCCGGCGCCGATCCACACAATCCCTATATCTCGCCGCTTCACGGCGACGTCGCCGATCTTCCGCCTACGCTCTTCCATGTCGGGGACACGGAAATGTTACTCGACGACTCCACGCGCATGGCCGACAAAATGCGCGCGGCGGCGGTTCCCGTGACGATCAAGGTATGGCCCAAGGTGCCGCATGTCTGGCACCTGATGGCGGACCTCCTGCCGGAAGCGCGGCAGGCGATCGACGAGATCGTCGTCTTCGTCCAGGTGCATCGTCGCACCGCGTCAGCGTTGGAGAGGGCCTCATGATAAAAGTTCACCATCTCAACAATTCGCGTTCGCAGCGTATCCTCTGGCTCCTGGAGGAACTCGACGTTCCCTATGAGATCGTCCACTACCAGCGCGACGCGGTGACCAATCTCGCGCCGCCGGAGTTGAAGGCGATCCATCCGCTCGGCAAGTCGCCGGTCATCACGGATGGCGACCTCACCGTCGCGGAGTCGGGCGCCATCGTCGAATATCTGGTGCGGAAATATGGCAAGGGCCGCTTCGCCCCTGCCGAAACCTCGCCGGCCTATGTGCCCTATCTCCAATGGATGCATTTCGCGGAAGGCTCGGCCATGCTGCCGCTGCTGCTCGCCCTTTATGTGGGACGGCTTGGCGATGCGGGCGCGCCGCTCCATCCGCGCATCTTCGGCGAAATCGCGAACCACCTCTCCTACATGAACAACGCCATAAAAAAGGGCGGTTATCTGCTCGGCGAGGAATTCAGTGCCGCCGATATTCTCAACTCCTTCGTGCTCGAGGCGGCGAAGGTGCGTGGGCTTCTCGGCGACTATCCGAACCTCGTCGATCTTCTCGCGCGGCTTCAGGAGCGGCCCGCCTATCAGCGCGCGCTGACCCGCGGCGGCCCCTATGCCTTCGCCTGAGACAGGGCACTAACCGGTGGGTGACCTTGTCCATGCGCT
>JAJXZC010000184.1 GCA_021780275.1 Pseudomonadota bacterium | reverse complement strand
GTGGCGCGGTTCCCGAACGTGACCTCGGTGCGGGTGAAAGAGGCGCTCGATGCGGTGAACACGCTGCTCGGCCAGTTCTCGCTCGCGGTGCGCGTCACCGGTCTCGTGACCCTCGCGGCAGGCATTCTCGTTCTCTCAGGCGCCATGGCGGCGGGGTTCCGCGGACGGGCCCGGGATGCCGTTATCCTCAAGGTGCTGGGCGCGACACGGGCCCGGGTACTCGGCGTCTACATGAGGGAATATGCGGCGCTCGGGCTTTCGACGGCGCTCGTCGCGGCGGCGGCGGGCAGCCTCGCAGCATGGGCGGTCATTCGACTCATCATGGAAATGCCATGGCAACCGCTCTGGGGAACGCTGGCGATCACCGTCGCGGGCGCAACGGCGACGACGGTTGGTCTCGGCCTTCTTGGCACGTGGCGCGTTCTCTCCGTGCCCGCCGCCGGCATGTTGCGGGCTGAGTGATAGCTAACGCCCTGAAACGGTTACGCAATATTCACCGGATCGCCATGCGGACGGGGCCATTTCCCTTGAATTCGAGGGGTGAACCGCCAATATTAGGTTCGCACTGCCAGGAGGGTGCAGAGATATGGCCAATTTCGACCAGGACAGGCTGCGGAGCAGCGTTGGCGTAGAGAACCCGGCAATCGACCAGGGCCTGCGCAGCTACATGCTTCGCGTCTACAATTATATGGCGGCAGGTCTCGCCATCACCGGCGTCGTCGCGTGGCTCGCCTTCCAGGCGGCCGTGCAGGACACGGGCGCCGGTCTCGCGCTTTCGCCCTTCGGCGTGGCGCTCTTCACCAGCCCGCTGAAGTGGCTCGTCATCTTCGCGCCGCTCGGGCTCGTCTTCTTCCTCAGCGCGCGCATTCACAGCCTCAGCGTCTCGGCGGCCCAGATCACGTTCTGGATTTTCGCCGGCCTGATGGGCCTTTCGCTGTCGAGCGTTTTCCTCGTTTATACCGGCGCGAGCATCACCCAGACGTTCTTCGTCACGGCAATCGCCTTCGGCTCGCTCAGCCTTTACGGCTATGTGACGAAGCGCGACCTGTCGGCGATGGGTTCGTTCCTCTTCATGGGCCTGATCGGCATTCTCGTTGCCTCGCTCGTGAATCTCTTCCTGCAGAGCTCCGCCCTGCAGTTTGCCGTGTCGGTGATCGGTGTGCTCGTCTTCGCGGGCCTCACCGCCTATGACACGCAGACGATCAAGTCGATGTATTACGAGGGCGATGGCGAAGTCGTCGCCGGCAAGAAGGCGATCATGGGCGCGCTGTCGCTCTATCTCGACTTCATCAACATGTTCATGTTCCTGCTGCAGTTCCTCGGCAACCGCCGCTAAGCGAAGCGCAGCCGCGAAAAGACGAAGCCCCGGTGGAAACACCGGGGCTTTTCATTTGAGAGGCGCTCAGACGCCGACGACGCGGAGCTTTCGCTTTTCAAAGACTTTCAGGACCTGTTTGAGATCGTGGCCGCGCTTCAGCACCAGGCCGGTGGCGGCGACGACGCTATAGGCCCCCTGGCGGCGCGTCAGCTTCGGGCGCTTTTCGATGCGGTAGAGCGGCATTTCGCTGGTCCGGCGGTGAACGGCGAAGACCGCGACATCCCTTGTCGAGCCGATGGCGTAGTCGCGCCATTCGCCTTCGACCACCATGCGCCCATAGACGGAAAGGATCGCCTCGAGCTCCGCGCGATTGAAGAAGACATCGGGCTCCTGGGCGGGTTTCGGCGAAGTGGAATTCGACGAGATAACGAGGCTGAGCGCGCCTTGGGCCCGCGACGCGTTTTCCGATCCCTCGAAGCTATCCGCCATGCCGTCACACCCTTTCGCAACAGGAACCGAAGCGGCGGCCCGCCTACCGGTCAAACCGGCTAAGGCCTTCATTCTGCTAGCTTTCGTGAAGTTAATCCAGAATCACAATCTTGCCTTTTTTCAGCCCTTGCAGGGACACACTGGACCGTCAGTCTAGCATCGTTGCCTCACTGGCCCGGTTCCCTTGAAGTTCCGGTTTCATCAGCCCCCCAGCCCCACCGGGATGAATTGGGGGACCGGGCCACCCCTTTCAAAGGGGCGACACCAAGAGACTAGACGCGCCGCGAAAGCCCCCCTCGCCGGCGCGTTTTTCTTTGTCCGTACGCATTTCCTCTTCTCGCCAATCCCCCCGCATTTACGATGTCTCATTCTTCACTTGAGGGTGAGGGGGGCTTTGTCTACACATTCAGACCGGTCTTGGGGGAAACGAGGCAAAACAATAGAGCCCGTCCGGACCTTGAGGGAGTTCACGTCATCACGCGAGCGAGTATGCAAACGGCGAACGGCAATAACCCGGCCGCGGGCGACGCCATGATCGCCATCGAAGGGCTTACCAAGCATTTTGGGCCCTTCACGGCGGTCGGCGGTATCAGCTTCAGCGTCTCGCGCGGCGAGGTGCTGGGTTTTCTCGGGCCCAATGGCGCGGGCAAATCGACGACCATGAAGATGATCACGGGCTTCCTCTCGCCAAGCGCGGGTCGGGCCTCGGTCTGCGGGCATGACGTCGTCGCCGATCAGCTCGCCGCGCAGCGCATGCTCGGCTATCTGCCTGAAGGCGCGCCTGCCTATGGCGACATGACGCCTCTGGCCTTTCTCAAATTCATCGCCCGTGTGCGCGCGCTGAAGGGCGCTGCCGCCGACAAGGCGATTGCCGACGCTGTCGCGGCGACCGAGCTTCAGGGCGTGCTCGAACAGCCCATCGACACGCTTTCCAAGGGCTTCCGCCGCCGCGTGGGCCTCGCCCAGGCGATCCTGCACAATCCGCCCGTGCTCATCATGGACGAGCCGACCGACGGTCTCGACCCGAACCAGAAGCACGAAGTGCGCAAGCTCATCGCCCGCATGGCGGCCGACAAGGCGATCATCATCTCGACGCATATTCTCGAAGAGGTCGATGCGATCTGCACCCGCGCGCTGATCATCGACCGGGGCCGCGTCGTCGCAGACGGCACGCCTGCCGAACTCATCGCGCGCTCGCGCTATCACAATGCGGTCTCGCTGACTGTCGGCGGTCAGGTGACGATTGCGGCGGCCGAAGCGTTGAAGGCGCTGCCGGGCATTTCTTCCATCGAGATCAATCCGCGCGGCACGGAAACGACCTTCACGCTCTTCCCCGTGCAGCAGAACGCAATCTCGGCGGAAGTGAAGCTCATCGACGCGGTCGCCGATCTCGCCCGCGAGAAGGACTGGACCGTGCGCGCGCTTTATGGCGAGCCGGGCCGTCTCGACGAGGTTTTCCGCAAACTCACGCGCTCCGACACGGCAGACGCACCGGGAAAGAACGCAGCATGAGAGAGCTTCTTGCCGTTTTCCGCCGCGAGCTCGGCGGTTACTTCGCGACGCCGCTCGCCTTCATCTTCATCGTGATCTTCCTGTTCACAATGGGCGC
>JAJXZC010000589.1 GCA_021780275.1 Pseudomonadota bacterium | reverse complement strand
GCTGCAAAACGGGGAGATCGCGCGTCTGCGGGACCCGAAAATCGAGGACAAAGAGACCCGGCCGCCGCCGCGCTACAACGAGGGTTCCCTGATCGAGGCGATGCAGAATGCGTGGCGCTTCGTCGACGACGAATTGCTACGGGAGCGGCTGAAGGAGGCCAAGGGCATCGGAACGCCGGCGACCCGCGCGGAAATCATTGGCGGGCTGAAGAAGCAAGCTTTCCTGACGATCGACGGCAAGCATATCGTGCCTACCGAAACCGGCCTGTCACTGTTCGCCGTCCTCGGGAAAGCCGATCCCGCGCTTGTTGATCCCGGCGTGACAGCGCAACTTGAATATTTGCTGGACGATGTCGTCGGCGGCAAACAGGAAATGATCGGCGCTATAGATGCCGTATGTGAAGTCGCACTGCGCATCATCGGCAAGCTCACGGAGGGCAGGGTGGTCGGCGAACCTCGCCCCTCCAGCGGGACGAATGGCGGTGGCTCTGACGGTTTTCCTCCCACGCCCGCGATGAAGCGCTATGCCGATAGCCTCGCTCGACAGAGGAAGCTTCGCCCACCGACGGGGTACGATACTTCGATATCGATTTGTCGCGCGTTTCTTAACGCGCATGCGGCTGAGAAGTCCGATGGCGGGGTCAGGCAAGCCGAGGCTTCGACGCGAGCGCGAAGGGCATCAAAGGCGCGAAAAGGCGCTGACATCGCCGAAAACTGCAAGGCCAGTTCAAGCACGAAATCTGGCCCGTTTAATGCCAAGGGCGCGGTTCCAAGAACGAAGAGCGGTCAAAAAGTCGCCGCCGAGATGACGAAATCAACCAATCCCGCCAATCCCGCGAAGAAGCGCTCGATGAGCAAACGCGTGGCCGACGGCTCACCATCGGGGTTCGCTCATTCGGATTCCGCGTCCGTTACGCACTTGCGAATTCCGTACGGCAACAAGGACATCGCGATGAAGCTCGGCGCCCGATATGGATCGGGCGGTTGGTATGCTCCGCCCGGAATCGATCTCTCGGCCTTTCGCGAGCGCGGGTGGAGTTGAGAGGCAGCAAGCGCGGCGCCGAGTATCCAACTTGGCGTCGCATCCAGGCGATCGGTCGCAACTTGCAGGTCGTCCGTTGGCGTGAACCGCGCATAGGGTCGATCGCCGCGCCGCGCAAAACGGGCGCCAAGGGCGCGCTTTTGTCCTGGCGCGAAGGGTCCGAGCCTAACGGGAACTGGATTCGGCCTCCTTCTTCGCTGTCGTCCGCTTGGGTCGCGTCCGACCGCTCAGCGTATTTTCGCGACGATCCTCATCGGTAAGCAAACTGCGTGTCTTTGCAAAGGCCTCGCCGATCCGCGTCAGTTCCGCTTTCCGTGTCGGCGAATCCGCTCTCATCGCCGCTGCGGTCAATGTGGTCTTCGCGGCGTCGGCCATTTCGATCAGCTTCGCCGCCTCCTCGTCATCCGTTTCGACGGCCGCCGAGGGCGCACTAATCACCATGTTCAACTCAGGCCGATCCTCAACCGAGGTCATCACCGACGGCGTCGCGAGCGCCAAGCTGTCCGAGTTATCTGCCGCGACAGCCGAATGGCTCCCCTCCTGCGACCTTCCCATCCGTGGCTCGGTTGACATTGAGGACACATCTTCCGGCGCAATCCATGGATTGGCCGTCAGAGCATTTCCATCCGCCTGACGCGCGGCGCGCTCTTTCACCGCGTGCCGCATCGACAGGACTTCACGCCGAAGCTCGACGACGGCGAGCAGGGCCTGACGACGTTGGCGATCCCAGCCGAATAGTCCTCGCGCGCCGCGCAATTCGCCATAGATCTCGGGCTTCAACCGCAAGTGGAAAGCAATTGTCGCGGCGGCCTTGTCGGAGGGGTCGCGCATCGCCTCCTCGACGACGCCTTGGATGCGCCAATAGTCTTCGTAAGCCAGGATCGCCTTCTTCGAAATTCGCGTTCGATCCGCCTGCAGACCGTCATCGGGGGTCACCGACATCCTATTCGACTGCGCCGCATTCGCGCCCGGGCTCGAAGCAACGCCGGCGCCTTCGTTCAACTTCGGATCCGCGATCGGCTCGGCTTCCGACCAAGCCGCTGCCGGGTCGTCCGGCTCGGGTTCGGGCTTGAACAGAGGCCATTCGCGAGTCAGTCTGACCCTCGGCGTGATCAGCTTTGCCGCGAACGCGTCGGCCGCCGCAACCTGATCCCGAAATCGGCCGTCGGTGTAAAAGTTCAGTTTGTCGAGGATGACGCCGTAGTGCCCGCGCACCAGTAACATCGCCTTCTTGTCGTCGAGACGTTTGGTGACATCGGGCGGCATCAGGGGCACCGATTCAAAGCGCCCGCTCACTGAGCGGCCGCCAATCCGGGAGCCGGCGCCGCTGCTCCACCCGGAGCGCTCGACGTAGTGTTTGCCAAAATCGCGGGAAATCGAGTCCGCGGTCACGTCGTCGCCGACCGCGATAAACAGTTTGACGTCCATGTTGCCGAGCAAGGCTTCGCGTGTCGTCTTGCCGTAGCGCTCGTCGATCTGGGACAGATTCTGCGCGATGATCGCGATGCGAAAGCCGAACCCGGCGACGAGCGGGGCGCGGTAGATGATCTCGGGGAGGCGCTTGAACTGGTAGAACTCATCGAGCATGAACAGAACTTTGTGAGGTTCGTCTTCGCCGGGCTCGTTGCGCAACAGGACGTCGTGTATCTGCTGGATAAGTAGCCGGATGAGCGGCTCGGCGACACTGAAATCCGAGACGGGCGCGGCGATGAATATCGAGAACGGCGTTCGGCGCAGCTCCCTGATATCGAAGTCGCTATGGCTCATCGTGTCGGCGATCAAGCGGTTGTTGAGCGCCGCCAGCGCCGTGGTGATGTGCGATTCGAAGGACCCCCGCTGTTTCAGCTCACGCGCCATGTGCTGTCGGAACGCGTCCGATATGAAGGATGGCAATTCCGGTTCATTCTGGAGAATCGACTTCAGGACGCCGAACAACGCCTCGCCGGGTTGCCCGACATCTCCGACGCTGAACATGCGGAGCACCGAGCGCAGCGTGCGTCGGCCCTCCATGGTCTTGCTTTCCGTGACATAGCCGACCATGCCGGCGAACAGGCTTCTCGCGGTGTCGATCCAATAGGGGTCGACGCCTTCGGGCGCCGGCAGCAAGGACGCCGCGAGGGACGCCAGATCGGTGGCGCGCGAGGGCCACGGCCTGATGAAATCGAGCGGATTCCAGCAATGGGACTCCGGCGATCCGGGCGCGAAGAGATAAAGCTTCTGACCCATCGCCGCGCGGGTCGGGCCAGTCTTTCGCCAATTCTCTTGTTTCACGTCGAGAACGATGACCGAACCCCGCCACTCCAAGAGGTTCGTCATCACGAAGCCGCGCCCCTTGCCGGAGCGGGTGGGCGCATTGACGAAGAAATGGCGGTCGCCGC
>JAJXZC010000765.1:2564-3423 GCA_021780275.1 Pseudomonadota bacterium | reverse complement strand
CAGGCGCGATGGTCGCGATACGGATGCCGCTGCGTGCGATCTCGCGTGCGATCGGCAGAGTCATGCCGACGATGGCGGCCTTCGAGGCGGAATAGGCGGCTTGACCGATCTGGCCCTCGTACGCGGCGACAGAGGCCGTGTTAACGATCACTCCGCGTTCACCCTCGTCATTGGCGTCGCCTTTGGCCATGGCGGCTGCGGCCAACCGAATCATGTTGAAGGTTCCGACCAGATTGATCGTTATGCAGCGCGTAAAGGTTTCGAGACGATGCGGCGTATCGTTCTTGCCGAGCAGCTTCTCGCCGACTCCGATGCCCGCGCAATTCACGAGTCCCTGAAGCCCGCCGAACCTGCTCATGGCGAGGTCGACCACGGCGGCGCCCTCCGCTTCGTCCGCGACATTGGTCTTCAAAAACGCAGTGCGAGCGCCGAGCTCTTTTGCGAGCGCTTCGCCCTTCTCGGTATTGATGTCCGCGATCACGACGTTGGCGCCACCATCGTGGAAAAGTCTGAGCGTCGCTTCGCCGAGGCCCGAGCCGCCGCCCGTGACGATGAAGGTTGAATTGGCGAGTTTCATATGTATCTCCTCTTTGCGATTTCAAATTCGCGCGATCAGGCGCGCCTCTTCTCTGAGACGACCGATTTCAGTTCGCCCCAATGTTCCTGGAATATCGGCACCGGCATTTCGCGGACGTCTCTCATGATCGGCCTGAAATCCATGTGCGCGAGCACGTCACGGTCGAGATCGACGCCAGGCGCAATCTCGATCAGTTCCAGGCCCTCCTCGGAAAGGCTGAAGACTGCGCGTTCCGTGATGAAGAGAACCGGTTGTTTCGACTTCGCCGCATAGGCGCCGCTG
>JAJXZC010000765.1:0-2554 GCA_021780275.1 Pseudomonadota bacterium | reverse complement strand
AACGTGATCTGCTCCACACTCGAAATCAGCTTCCGGCTGCGCCCTTCCTGGAGAATCTTCAGTTTTCCGTCTTCGACCGCGACCTTCAGACCGCCGGCGGTGAATGTGCCGAGAAAGGCGACCTTCTTGGCGTTCTGCGTAATGTTGATGAACCCGCCACAGCCGACCGCGCGGCCGCCGAACTTGCTGACATTGACGTTGCCGAAGCGATCGGCCTGCGCCAATCCCAGGAAGGCGATGTCGACACCTGCGCCATCGTAGAAGTCGAATTGCTGCGCCTGTTCGAGAATGATCTCCGGATTGACGGAATGGCCGAACTCGTGGCCGACGCCGGGAAGTCCGCCGATCGGTCCGGTTTCGAGCGTCAGCGTCAACTGGTCGGCTATGCCTTCTTCCGCTGCGACGGAACCGATGCCTTCGGGCATACCGATACCGAGGTTCATCACGTCGCCCGGCCGCAGACAACATGCGGCGCGGCGCGCAATGATCTTGCGTTCGTCGAGCGGAAGCTTCGAGAGGTCGCCGATCGGGATCTTCAAGTCACCGGTGAGAGCCGGATTGTAGTGACTTGCCGCGGATTGTGCATGGTTCTCGCGTTTGGCGACATAGATGTAGTCGACGAGAAATCCGGGGACTTTGATATGCTTTGGATTCAGCGTGTAGGCTTTTGCAATGCTCTCGACCTGCGCGATGACAAGGCCGCCACAGGCGCGTGTCGCCTGCGCGATCGTCAACTGCTCCATCAGTACGCCCTCGCGGTCGAGCGTTATGTTTCCGCGCTCATCGGCAATCGTGCCTCGAATGATTCCGACGTTGAGGACGGGCGTCTTGTAGTAGAGGAATTCCTCGCCATCGAGATCGCGGACCTCGATGAGGTCTTCCTGCGTTCGCGGATTGAGTTTGCCGCCTTCGATGCGCGGATCGACGAATGTTCCGAGCCCGACTTTCGAGAACAGGCCGCCGTGGCGACCCGCCATATGGCGCGGCAGGATCGACAGGACGCCCTGCGGCCAGTTATAGGCCTCTGCCCTGTTGGACACCACGAGTTCGGAGAGCTTCGGGCCGCCGACGCCGTAATGGGCCGCAATATACCGCTTCACGAGGCTCTCGTGCGCCAGATGCGCCATGCCCTTGTCTTTGAAGTTCCCCTGGCCGCAGGGGAAATACCAGGTGAGATCGCGTGGATGGCTGGTCTCGAGAAACGATGTCTCGATCTGTTGAAAGGCCTCTTCGGGCAGGCTCGCGAGCATCATGCCTGTCGACATGATCGTGTCTCCGTCCCTGATCAGGCCGGCGATCTCGCTCGAGTTGATGAACTTGACCATGTTCGGTTCCGTTCTTCGTGAGAGGGCGCCGGCTGTCACCGGCGCGTTGTTGGTCAGTAGATGAGAAGGCCGACCGGGATCATGACGAGCATCGCGATGAAAGTGCCGACGACATGGCCCCACCAAATATGCTTGTAGGCTTGGGCGTGGGTGAGCCCCGCGACGGCGAGCGTCGTGATAACGACTCCGTTGTGCGGCATTGCGTCGAACGTGCCTGCGGCGGCGGTGACGATGCGGTGCAAGAACTCGGGATTGATGCCGAGCGCCTGGTACTTTGGCATCAACGTCTCCAGCACGATGCCGAGGCCGCCCGATGCCGATCCCGTGATCGCGGTCATCAGGTAGGTAGCCAGCGTCAGCGAGACGACCGGCGTTCCCGGGATCGCGAACAGGAACTCAGTGATGACCTTGAAGCCAGAGGTCGCCGCGACCGCCATGCCATAACCAACATCCGCGCAGGTGTTGATGATCGGCAGCGTCATGTTGACCGCGCCGGCGTTGAGCGTCTTGAGCTGGTCCTCGATGTAGGGCCAGAACAGGATCGCGGCGGTCGCGCAACCGGCGACGAGCGCCCAGACGATGTCGATCTTGGCGGCGTTGAGAGTCAGGATCAGCACGACCGACGGGATCAGGCTGATCCAGACCGACGGCGCCCGGCGCACGATCTTCGCGTCGACGTCGGCAGCCGCGAGCTTCTCCGGTTCGACGTAGCCTTCGCCCTTGGCGCGAGCGCGCCGGAGTTGGTCGTGCATGTACCAGATATTGAAGGCGCCGAGCACGATCGAGCCAATGATGCCGAGCAGCGGGCCTGCCATTGTCGTCGTGTGCAGGTACTTGGTCGGCATCACGTTTAGGATCGACGGAGTGCCGGGCATCATCGTCATGGAGATCGATCCGATGCCGAAGATGAACGACGCCACGAACAGGTGCCAAGGAATATTCATTTCCTTGAACAGCGGCCGCGCGATCGGCAATACGGCGAAGATCACCACGAACAGGCTGACGCCGCCGAGCGTCAGAAGCAGCGTGATGGCTGCGATGGCGAGCAGCACATAGAGCGCATGCCCGCGGCCGATCATGCCGATGATCGATTGCGCGATCGAACGCGCCGCCCCGCTATCGTCCATGTACTTTCCGAATACGGAGGCGAACAGGAACACCAGGTAGAATTTCGAAGCGTAGCTGACGAACCCTTTCATGTACGGGCCCATCAATGCATCGGTAACGTC
>JAJXZC010000062.1 GCA_021780275.1 Pseudomonadota bacterium | reverse complement strand
CGGCGTAGCGAAGGAATTCAATACGATCGCGATCGACGACGGCATCGCCATGGGCCATGACGGCATGCTGTATTCGCTGCCGTCGCGCGAACTGATCGCCGACAGCGTCGAATATATGGTGAATGCGCATTGCGCCGACGCTCTCGTCTGTATTTCGAACTGCGACAAGATCACGCCCGGCATGTTGATGGCGGCGATGCGGCTCAACATCCCCACGGTGTTCGTCTCGGGCGGCCCCATGGAGGCGGGGAAGATCGATTTCGGCGGCAAGCCGCAGGCGATCGATCTTGTCGACGCCATGGTGGCGGCGGCCGACAACAATGTCGCGGATTCCCAGGTCGCGGCGATGGAGCGCTCCGCCTGTCCAACTTGCGGTTCCTGCTCCGGCATGTTCACGGCGAATTCGATGAATTGCCTGACGGAAGCCCTTGGACTGTCGTTGCCGGGCAACGGAACCCTGCTCGCCACGCACGCGGATCGCCGCGGACTTTTCCTTCGGGCGGGCCGTCTCATCGTCGAACTGGCGCGCCGCGCTTACGACCTCGACGATGCCAGCGTTCTGCCGCGTTCGATCGCGAGCCTCAAGGCTTTCGAGAACGCCATGTCGTTGGACATCGCAATGGGCGGCTCAACCAATACGATTTTGCATTTGCTTGCGGCGGCGCACGAAGCGGGCGCGCCCTTTACGATGAACGACATTGATCGCCTCTCGCGACAGGTTCCGTGTCTCTGCAAAGTCGCCCCTGCGCGATCCGACGTGCATCTGGAAGATGTTCATCGCGCGGGCGGCGTCATGGCGATCATGGGCGAGCTCGATCGCGCCGGCCTGATAAACGCCGACGTCCGGACGGTGCATTCGTCGACGCTCGGGGAGGCGCTTGCGCATTGGGATATCGGGCAAGCGCGCGACAATGAAGAGACGGATCGATTTTATCGTGCGGCCCCGGGAGGCGTCCCGACGCAGAAAGCGTTCTGCCAGGATCGACGTTATGAAACGCTTGATCTCGATCGGGAAAAGGGCGTTATCCGCGGCAGACAACACGCCTTCTTCCAGGACGGCGGGCTCGCCGTGCTCTTCGGCAACCTCGCTGATGAAGGTTGCATCGTGAAAACGGCGGGTGTCGATGAGGCGCTGTTGCGCTTCTCTGGACTGGCGCGGGTGTTCGAAAGCCAGGACGCCGCCGTCGCCGGAATTCTGGGCGGCAAGGTTTCGCCTGGCGACATTGTCGTCATCAGATATGAGGGCCCGCGCGGCGGCCCCGGAATGCAGGAAATGCTCTATCCGACCAGCTATCTGAAGTCGAAGGGCCTCGCCAAAGTCTGCGCCTTGCTCACAGATGGACGTTTTTCAGGGGGATCTTCGGGCCTTTCAATCTGTCACATCTCGCCCGAAGCCGCGGAGGGCGGGGTGATCGCGCTTGTGCGCGACGACGACAGGATCGAGATCGACATCCCGGGCCGCAGCATCGAATTGGTGGTGTCGCCGCGCGAACTTGAAGCAAGGCGGCGCGAACAGGAAGAGCTGGGCTGGAAACCAAAGACGCATCGCAATCGCAAAGTGTCGGCGGCGCTTCGCGCTTACGCGGCGATGACGACAAGCGCGGCGAAGGGCGCGGTGCGAAACGTCCCGTAACAAAGCGCAGGCGCATGCTCCATTGTAAATGTCGGGCGCGCGTCCACCTCGTCGCCGCAGAATTGAAGATGCGTTTATTCGCCGCCCTTTTCTGCGTCGCTCGCTGAACGGATCGGCTGGACGGCATTCAAAGGGGCGGTGGGTTGGCGTCGACGCAAGCGATCGGCCGCGGCGCGCAACTGTGAGCGCACCTCGGCCACTTCGAGACCATCCGCAGCCATCAACAATCGGACGATGGGCTGAGAAAGCACTTGGTCAAGTTGTGACTCACGATCGCTTCCACGAGTCATTGGCTGGGTCCCGTCCTGTTACAACCCGGAGACGCCGGAATCGGCACCTCCGGGGGCCTTCCACCCTATGCGTTCCGATCTCCTGAAAGAGGGGGACCTCAGTCGATCGGCGCCACATAAGCCAAAGTGTTGCTTACGTGTTTCATTCAGAAAGGCGATGTGAAAACGGCCGAGGCTCCGAGTGAACGTTCGATCTCCAGAAGCCTGTTGTATTTGGCTACACGTTCGCTACGACACGCCGATCCCGTCTTGATCTGGCCGCCGCCCATGGCGACCGCAAAATCGGCCATGAAAGTGTCTTCCGTTTCTCCAGACCGATGCGAGACGACAAAACGCCAGCCTGCCGTGCGGGAAAGTTCGATGGTCCGTATGGTTTCCGTAACGGTGCCGATCTGATTGAGTTTGATCAGTACTGAGTTGGCGGTCTTTTCCATAATGCCGCGCTGGACGAAATCGGGATTGGTAACGAAAATATCGTCTCCAACAACTTGAATGCGATCGCCCTGCGTATCCGTCTGCAAGGCGAAACCCAGCCAGTCGTTTTCATCCAGTCCGTCCTCGATCGAAACGATGGGATAGTCGTCGACCCACTTTTGATAAATTTCGACCATTTCAGCGGAGGTTTTTTGCCCGCCCTTCGATTTCTTCAGATCGTATGATCCGTTATCATAGAAAGAACTGGCGGCGGGGTCGATTGCGATCGCTATGTCTTTCAGTGGCCTGTACCCGGCGGTCTCGATCGCCTCGACGATCAGTTCGCAAGCTTGCTCATTGCTCCTCAAGTTCGGCGCGAAGCCGCCCTCGTCGCCGACCGCGGTCGAATAGCCCTTTTTCCGAAGGATCTTACCAAGCGTGTGGAAGGTCTCGGCTCCAAAACGCAAAGCCTCAGCAAAGGTTGGCGCGCCGACCGGCATGACCATGAACTCCTGAAAGTCGACGCTGTTGTCCGCATGTTTCCCGCCGTTGAGAATGTTCATCATCGGGACCGGAAGCCGTGTCGCGCCCGGTCCGCCGAGATAGGCGTAGAGCGGCAGCTTCGCATCCGCAGCGGCGGCGCGGGCGACGGCCATCGACACCCCAAGAATGGCGTTTGCGCCCAGCTTCGCCTTGTTTGGCGTTCCGTCCAATTCGTTCAGCGTGGCGTCGATCTCGGCTTGGCGCGGCGGGTCCCATCCGACAAGCGCCGGCGCGATTTCGTAGTTCACATTATTGACGGCATTGAGAACGCCTTCCGGCGTCCTCGGCTCCTGCCGCCGGCCATTGCAAAGCCACGGTTGTTAGGTGACAAGTCCGCCGCCGTCCGCGGTAGGATGCGGACTCCAAGCCCCAAGGAACGATCATGACCTCCCTCTTCTCGGCCGTCACGACGGCCTCCGTGCGCCGAATCGTCGCCGCCGCGCTGGCCCTGCTGCTGGCCGCGGCCGCGCCGGCCTTCGCGCAAGACAAGGATCCAGTGGTCGCCAAGGTCAATGGTACCGAAATCCATCAGAGCGACCTGGCCA
>JAJXZC010000754.1 GCA_021780275.1 Pseudomonadota bacterium | reverse complement strand
GAGGTCATCGCCTATCCCGAGGATCGCGCCGCCTATGGCCGCCTCGCGAAACTTCTCACGCTGGGTAACCGGCGGACGAAAAAAGGCGAATGCCACCTGACGTTGCACGACATTCTGGCGGCGGGCGAAGGCCATTGCTTCATCGCAATGCCGCCTGCCGATCTGACGATGGATTTCGGTGACGGGCTTCGTGCGTTGGCAAGGGCGTTTTCGGGCTCGGTCTGGCTTGGGCTGGCGCCACGATATGACGGCAATGATCCGCGACGCTTCACGCTGCTCGAACGTCTCGCGCGCGATGCGGGCGCGAAGCTCCTTGTGACGAATGACGTGCTTTATCACGGACCCGAGCGGCGGCCACTGCAGGACGTGCTGACTTGCATCCGCGAACACTGCACGTTGGAGACAGCGGGTTTCCGCCTCGAAGCCAATGCGGAACGTCATCTGAAATCCGATGAGGAAATGACGCGGCTTTTCCCGCATGCGCCGGAAGCGCTCGACGAGAGCCTGAAGATCATGGAGCGTTGCCGCTTCTCGCTCGACGAACTCAAATATGAATATCCCGCCGACACGTTCTCGGAGAATGAAACGCCACAAGAACTGCTCGTTCGTTTGACGAGTGAAGGGGCTGCCTGGCGTTTCCCCCACGGCGTACCGGAGAAGATCGCGGCGACGATCGAGCATGAACTCGCGCTGATCGGGGAAATGCGCTACGCGCCATATTTTCTGACCGTGCATGACATTGTTTGCCATGCCCGAAGCCTTGGCATTCTCTGCCAGGGACGCGGATCGGCGGCGAATTCCACCGTCTGCTATTGCCTCGGCATCACCTCTGTCAATCCGACCGAAATCGATCTTCTCTTTGAACGTTTCGTTTCGAGGGACAGGAGCGAGCCGCCGGATATCGACGTCGACTTCGAGCATGAACGCCGCGAAGAAATAATCCAGTATATCTACGATAAATATACCAGGGAGCGCGCTGGCATCGCGGCCACTGTCATCCGCTATCGCTCGCGCAGCGCCATCCGCGATGTCGGCAAGGTCTTCGGCCTTTCGGAAGACGTCATCAATGCGTTGGCGCGTTCGACATGGGGCTGGTCCAATCGTGGTGTGTCAGGCGAGGATGCGCAGGCGACGGGGCTCGATCCCGCCGATCCACGTCTTGAAATGGCGCTTGCGCTCGCCTCGGAACTCATCGGCTTTCCGCGTCATCTTTCGCAGCATGTGGGCGGCTTCGTCATCACGAAGGAACCGCTCGAAGAGGTGGTGCCTATCGGCAATGCGGCGATGGAGGAGCGGACTTTCGTTGAATGGGACAAGGACGATCTCGACACGCTCGGCATTCTGAAAATCGATGTGCTGGCGCTCGGTATGCTCTCCTGCATCCGCCGGGCCTTCGAACTTATTGATGAGCATTGCGGCCTCAAGCTTGACCTTGCGACGGTACCGCAGGGCGATGCCGCAGTTTATGACATGCTCTGCCAGGCAGATAGCATCGGCGTCTTTCAGGTGGAGAGCAGGGCGCAGATGTCGATGCTGCCGCGCCTCAAGCCCCGAAATTTCTACGATCTCGTCGTTGAAGTCGCGATTGTGCGGCCGGGGCCCATTCAGGGCGGCATGGTTCATCCCTATTTGAAGCGGCGCGAAAATCCAGATGAGGTGGACTATCCGTCGCCTGCTCTGGAAGAGGTGTTGAGAAAGACGCTGGGCGTGCCGCTCTTTCAGGAGCAGGCGATGAAAATGGCCATCGTCGCGGCGGGCTTCACGCCAGGCGAGGCGGATCAGTTGCGTCGCGCCATGGCCGCTTTCCGTCGCGTCGGAACTATCGGAAAGTACCGGGAGAAATTCATCTCCGGCATGATCGCCAATGATTACGACCCCGATTTCGCCGAGCGTTGCTTCAAGCAGATCGAGGGCTTTGCCGATTACGGATTTCCGGAAAGCCATGCGGCGAGCTTCGCGCTGCTCGCCTATGTCTCCGCCTGGATCAAATGCCATTATCCGGATGTCTTCTGCGCAGCGATCCTCAATTCGCAGCCCATGGGCTTCTATGCCCCGGCTCAGCTCGTCCGCGATGCCCGCGAACATGGCGTGGAGATGCGTCCCGTCGACGTGAATTTCAGCGATTGGGATTGCACGCTCGAAGCGGTGCCGGGAAAGGCGCTCCGCGCCGTGCGGCTTGGCATAAGGCAGGTGAAGGGCGTGCAAGGCGAGACAGGGGAGAAGGTCATGGAGGTGAGGGGAAAGGGTTTCGATTCCGTGCGCCATCTCTGGCTCAGGACAGGGCTTGCGCCTCGCACCATCGAAAAGCTCGCCGATGCAGACGCTTTCCGATCGCTGGGGCTCGACCGGCGCGCGGCGCTTTGGGCCGTGCGTGGGCTTGGTGGATATGGCGACGGGCAGAGCGGGGTGAAACCCGCTGCGTTGCCACTTTTCGCTGCGCTCGAGGAAGGAGGATTTCAGCGAGAGGAAGAAATGCAGCTCCCGACTATGCCGCTCGGCGAGCATGTCGTGCTCGACTACGCGACGATACGCCTTTCCCTGAAGGCGCATCCGCTCGCTTTCCTTCGCAACCGGCTGAGTGCGCGTGGCGTCGTTACACATGCGCGGCTCGCGGAAATCGAAGCTGATGCCCGAGTAAAACTTGCGGGCCTCGTTCTCGTACGGCAGCGGCCGGGCACGGCGAGCGGCGTTATATTCGCGACGCTGGAGGACGAGACGGGCATTGCCAATATCATCATCTGGCCGCGAACTTATGAACGTTACCGGCGCATCGTGCTGACATCGAGACTCCTTGCCGTGAAAGGCCGTGTGCAGAGGGAGGGCATGGTCGTGCATGTGATCGCTGACGAGCTGGAGGACCTGACCCATGAACTATCGAGCATTTCGGCATTGGGTGAGATCGGCGACGCTGCGGATGATCTCCTGCAGGTTCTTCTGGGTCTGCGCCCCACCGTCGGGCCCGACCTTGAGCGCGTCGGACAACTTGGTCAGTGTCGACTTGATCCGGCTGCTGTTCTCGGAGCTGATCCGCGAGCCCAGGTTCACCAGATCTCCCAGCGGACCACCACCCTCAGGGTTGCCACGCAGCGCGGTGCCCAGCTTGTCGATCATCGACAGGGTCTTGTCGAACTCGACAGGAGTCCTGGTGTGGCCCAACGCGATCAGATCACCATCACGCAGCTTGTTTCCACCACGGTAAGGGGGGGGTCAGCTCGACGTGCCGGTCGGTGAGGATCGACGCCGAGACGGTGGCAGCAGTGACGTCACTGGGGATCGGGATCTTCTTGTCGATGTCCATGGTGACCTCGACGTAGTTGCCCTTGTTCACCACGGTGTCGACCTTGCCGACCTGCATGCCCAGCACCGAGACCGCGTTGCCGGGATACAGCCCCACCGCGTCCTGGAAGTGCGCTGTCACCGTGATG
>JAJXZC010000522.1 GCA_021780275.1 Pseudomonadota bacterium | reverse complement strand
TGTAACCGAGCGGCACGATAAGATCGTAGAGATGGTCCTCCCGCCACAATGTCTCGGCGCTTGCGGGGTAGGGGAGCCTCACCGGCCGGTTATAGGCGAGGTCTTCCGGCGCGTCGCACCAGCCGTCATCCGGGGCGATGGGCTTCGAGGCAAGCGCTGTCGCAGGTTTCGTCAATCGGTCCGGCCTGAAGAAAAGCTCGCGCAGGGCGAAGCTGCCCACCGGCGTTCCGCCGTCGCCCTCGCGCTTGTCGATGACGATGCCCGACCGGCCGAGGGCACAAGGAAAGCTCTCGCCGCCGAAATGCAGAATGCCTTGCCGATGTCCGGGGCGGGCGGTGATGTGAATATCCATGACGCGGAGCTTACTGCGCCTTCAACCCTGTCGCCAATCGCGGCGCTCCGTCAGAGCCCGTTCGCTTCGGTGCCGGCGAAGGATGTCGCCAGCGGAATGTTGGGCTGCGTGCGCTTCAAATCCTCGAGCTGGTCGAGACCGCTCGTGATGGCGCTCGAAAGATCGGCTGTCTTGCGGGGAGCTTCCACCGCTTTCGCCGGCGTCTTCTCAGCGGCAGTCTCCGCCGCGGAGGCAAGAGCGGGATTTGCCGCCTTCGCCGCCTTCGGATCGGCAAAGGAATTCAGCAGCGCGTTGAAAGCGTCGGGGCTCAATTGCGGCATGGGCTTTGGAACGGAGGGGGCGGCCTCCGCGAGTTTGACGGGTTGGGCAGGTGCCGGTTCTGCCTTGGCGGCTCGCGGCGCTGCGGCTTCCACCGCCGGAGTAGCCGAGGCGACGGCCTTGGGCGATGCCTCCTTGTCGCCGGTCAGGGACGCAATGGCATGTTCGCCGAGGTCGGAACCGCTGACAGCCTTGAGCGCGGCATCGAAGACCGATGCGACGAGGCCGATGGGTCCGCCATAAAGCGCGCCGCCCGCGACCCTGGCGCCGGGGCTGATCGTGTCGCCCGTCAGCTCGCGATAGATGCTCGAAACGACAGGGATGTGCTGAAGGGGATTCAATGTGTCGAGCACATCGCCAAAAGTAAGTTTGCCGGTCTCGGTGGCGTTCTGGCCGGCGTTCCGGGCGCGGGTCGTCCTCAACGCGTCGAAAGCGTCGGAGGCCATGTTGTGCTTGCCCTGCACGGGATGCGCGGCGATCGATGTGAAATCCGTCATCAGAGCCCCAAGGCCTCTCCCAAACCGGCGCTCATGCGCCACCCCTGTCAGAGCAAACACCGGGCCAGATAAAACCTCTTTGGGAACAATGGCTTGGATGCCAGACCGGTTGCTCCATCGTGCCGATGGGCAGAGCTTGCCGGGTTGGTTCGGCCCTCACATCCCGTGTTTGGTCGCTGCACCGCACTATGGCAAACTCCCGGCGCCGCCCTTTCGAAGGATCAGAAGTCACATGAGCAAGCGCCCCCCGAAGCCGGGCAACAATCCCGGCTTCACGCCACCGAGGCCCGGTTTCGCCGCACGCCCGACCGTCGGCCTGCCGCCTTCGGCCTATGGCTCAGGCGGCGCGACGGTGCAGGTGCCCGGCCCTGGGTCGGGCATGGGGCTGCGCATGAAGCCGCCCGTCCCCTCGCAGGCCGAGGTTCTCGCGGCGCTTCAGGCGGCGGCGGCACATTATGGAGCGCGGCGTTTCCGCGAGGCCTCGCAGATCCTTGAGAAGATACTCAGCGTACTGCCGAAAAACCCGGACGCGCTGCATCTGACGGGGCTTCTGGCCCTCGATACGGGCAAGCCCGCGCAGGCCGAGGATCTCATCAAACTTGCAATCAGCGCGGTGCGCGAACCCTCGCCGAACATGTTCGTCAATCTCGGCAATGCGCAGCGCGAGCAGGGTAAGTTTGATGAAGCCATCGCCAGCTACGATAAGGCTCTCGCCATCAATATCGATTATGCGCCGGCCTATCTCAATCGCGGCAACACCAGCAGATGTATGGACGCGCTAAAGGCCGCCCGAGACGATTTCGACAAGTACATTGAGCTCACGCCCGATCTGCCGCTGGGGCATATCAGCGCCGCGCAAATGACCATGCAACTCGGCCTCCATCGCGAGGCACTAGCCTATTGCTTGAGGGCGATCGAGCTAATTCCAGCGCCACCTGCCATCTTCTTCATCATTGCTGCTGATATTCTGGAGCGCCTTTCGGAGTTCGATGAGGCGATGGCTATGGCGGAAAAGGCGTTGGTCCTCGAACCGGGCAATGGCGAGGCGACGCGCATAGCGGTGAGGGTTGAGCGGCGACGGCATCCGAATGACAAGGCGCTGCTCCGCGAATTGCGGCAACGACTTGAAACGGTGAAGACAAATAGCCTTCCCTTTGAGCATCGGCGAAGCGTCGAGGAGGAACTTGCGCAGATTTGCGACAAGCTTGGCGATTTCGATGCGGCATTCCTTCATTTCAGCCGGATGAATGAAATTGCTGCAGAAGAAGCCAAAGCCACGAATATCGACAAGGATATCTATCTTGAACAGCTCGAGGAGCTGATCGACTACGCCACGGCGGACCACGTTCAATCGTGGAAGCCGCTTCCCGCTGTGGATATTGAGGCCGGCCATCGGGCCGTGCCGATTTTCCTTGTCGGGTTTCCCAGATCCGGAACCACGCTTCTCGACCAGATTTGCGACGCCCATCCGGATATTCAGGTGCTGGAAGAAAAATCCTGCTTGCGCCATGTCCGCGATGCCATCTCCAATTTGGCGGGCGGATATCCCATTGCTCTTGGAGAGCTGACGGATGCGCAGCGGACTCAGCTTCGCACCGTCTATTGGGAGGCACTGGAAAGCGAAGGCGCCGATCTCGGCGGCAAGTTCGTCGTCGACAAGCTACCATTGAGTATCAACAATGCCGCGCTCATAGCGCGCCTCTTTCCGGAGGCGAAAATCATTCTTGCGCTTCGCCATCCAGCCGATTGCGTCCTCTCCTGCTTCATGCAGAACTTCCAGCTCAACGGTTCAATGGCGAATTTTCTCACGCTGGAAGATGCCGCGCATCTCTATGATCGCGTCATGACACTCTGGCAGCAGAATCGCGCGATCCTGCCGCTCAGCGTCGTCGAGGTACGCTATGAGAACCTCATCCGCAATCTGCGCGGCGAAGTGGAGCCTGTGCTCGATTTCCTCGGCCTGCACTGGAACGAGGCTCAAGCCAATCCCGCGGCGCATGCGCTGGCGCGTGGCACGATCCGCACGCCGTCCTATGCGCAGGTGACGCAACCGATTTACTCGAGCGCCGCCGATCGCTGGCGCCGTTACCAGAAGCATCTAGAGCCCGTGCTGCCCATTCTCGAAAAGCACATCAAATATTTCGGCTACACCCTCTGATCCGATGAGTGTCAAGAAACTCCTGATTGTCGATGACGACGAGGCGTTGCGCGGCTCGCTGATGGAGCAATTGCAGCTCCATGAGGAGTTCGACGTGGCGGTCGC
>JAJXZC010000018.1 GCA_021780275.1 Pseudomonadota bacterium | reverse complement strand
AAGCGCAGGCGGCGGAAGCGGAGGCAAGGTGACGGCGTCCACTAGAATACTGATCGCTGACGATCATCCTATCTTTCGTCGCGCGCTGGCCCAAGTGGTCGCGGATGCCGTACCAGGAGCGGATATTCTGGAGGCCGGAGACTTCGACGGTATGACCCGCGCCGTGGCAAGGCAGAGCGAGATCGACTTGGCGCTGCTCGATCTCGTCATGCCGAGTGCACGAGGCTTCTCCGGCCTGACGTATCTACGCGCAAAACGTCCCGATATTCCGGTCGTCGTCGTATCCCCCATCGAGGACCGTCTCGTTATGCGCCTTTGTATAGATTTTGGCGCGTCTGGCTTTGTCCCGAAGACGTCTAACTTCGGCGAAATGCGAAACGCTGTCCGAAAGGCGCTGGGGGGCGGCGTCTGGACTCCCTTCGAAGTTGACCTTAGCGGATCCGCGGATAGTGAGACAACCGAACTCGCGCGGCGCATGGCGTCACTCACGCCGAGCCAGGCGCGGGTGCTCACGTTGCTGTCGGCGGGCCTACGAACCAAGCAGATCGCGTATGAACTCGACATCTGCCAACCGACAGTCAAAGCCCATATCACGGCCAGCCTGAAAAAACTCCAGGTCGTGAGTCGAACGCAGGCAGTCAGCGCCGTGATGCGGCTCGAGCGGTTTTGCACATCGGCGATGCGACCCCCTGTACTCGAGCCAGCCGCGGTCCAACGTCGCTCAGCCTTTGGACAAAGCCAAGGCGCCGTTGTTCGCGCCGACTGCATATCGGCTTTGACCAACGAAGATTTGGCAGCCAGTCGTCACCTAAAGAACAACCGCCAATGATCGTTCAATAGTGTGTCCGAGCGTTGAGAAGGTGAGGAAGCGATATGAAAGTCAGCGATCCTATTGACATTGATCCTGCGGAAACGCGGGAATGGGTGGATGCGCTTGCGACGATCGAGCTTCACCGCGGCACAGACCGCGCAAATTTCGTGGTGAATGCCGGCCGCGCCATTGCCAACGGGCGCGACGAGGGCTTCGCCAAGCTGCTGTTCGACGAGGCGACCCATCGCGTCATTGGCGGCGGGATCGTCGGGATGCATGCGGGCGACCTGATCAGCGAAATCTGCCTGGCGATTGAAATAGGCTGCGTTCCCGCGGACATCGGCAAGACGATCCATCCGCATCCGACGCTCGGAGAGTCGATCGGCATGGCCGCCGAGGTCTTCGAAGGCCATTGCACTGACCTCCCGCCACAGAGAAAGAAATGACGTTTTGACCACGCATGTTACGCGCGAACCCCGATCGCGCGCACGTCAATCACCAGGATATACGGATTGTGATCCATGCCCCTAGAAGCAATGACTGCCGCCCACCCGGCCGTAAGCGAAGCTGATTGGCGTAAACTGGCCGAGAGGGCCCTCAAGGATGAGCCTTTCGAGAGCCTCATTGGGCAGACTGTCGACGGCGTTCCGGTCCTGCCCCTCTACAGACGATGCGCAGGTCGTTTGACAGCCGGATCGAATGCTGGCGCGCCGTGGCGCGTCGTCGCCCGCGTTGATCATCCAAATCCGCAACGCGCGTCGGAGATATTGTCTGAGGAGATGCGAGACGGCGCAACCGCACTGACCATCGTCTGGTCCGATGGCTGGACGGCCCGAGGTTTTGGAGTTGATCGTTCCGACAGCGTTGGATTCGACAACCTGGTTTCGACCGCGTTGGTCCAAGGGACACCGATCCGTCTTGATGTCGCTGCCAGCGGAATCGAGGCGGCGACGGCGTTCGCCGCTCAAGTGCGTCGGTTAGGGCGCGACGCCGACGCGCTCGATATCGATTTTGGCATTGACCCGATCGGAAATTTTCACCGAACCGGGCGGCCTGCTGAGAACTGGGAGGCAATAGCCGACGAGATTGCCGACGGCTTCGGAAACCTGCGCAATCAGGGTTTCAAAGCGGCGGTGCTGACTGCGGATGGCCGCGCATATCATGAAGCCGGCGCAAGCGAGGCGCAGGAACTTGCGTGTGTGGTTGCGACGCTTACGGCCTATATGCGCGCGTTGTCCGAACGATCCACGCCGCTGGCCAGAGCGAGGAGCGCGCTCAGCGCTATTTTGGCTGCTGGCGTCGATCAATATCTGACAATAGCGAAGTTTCGGGCTTTGCGGCGACTGTGGGCTCGGGTGGAGCAGGCCTGCGGTCTGACGCCGAAAGCATTGACCGTCCACGCTGAAACATCTTGGCTGATGATGACGCGTTGTGATCCCTGGGTGAATATCCTTCGGTGCACGATCGCGGCATTTTCGGCGGGCCTGGGCGGCGCGGATACGATTGTGGTCTCTCCTTTCAACCAGGCTATCGGACTGCCCGACCGCGCCGCACGTCGGCTTGCTCGCAATACACAACTGATTCTCCTCGAAGAAGCAAACCTGTGGCGGGTGGTAGACCCCGCCGCCGGTTCAGGCGCGCTGGAGGGGTTGACGACGGCGCTATGCGAAAAGGCGTGGGAGCTCTTTCAAGGAATCGAAAGATTGGGAGGCATGCAGAGTTCTGGCGCCGTAAGCCACGTTGCCGAGCGGCTCCGCGCTGCGCGTTCGTCGGTCGAGGAAGCGGTAATCGGCGGCAGGCGGCCGATTACGGGCACAACGACTTTCGCCCATCTCTCAGAGAAGCTCGTCGCTGTCGACACAATCAAATCGTCGCCGACGAACGACCAACCCGCGCCAATGCGATGGGCTGAACCATTCGAGATGTTCCGCGACACCGCAGACGCATACGCCGCCCTGCATGGATGCGCGCCCAGAATATTTCTGGCGACGCTCGGAAAGCCTGCCGATTTTGCTCATCGAGCTGGCGTCATTACAAATCTCTTCGCATCGGGCGGCGTTCAAGCGATCGGTGGACAGTGCTTCGACACTGCCGATGGCGTCGATCTGCGCCTGTTGGAGCGGAGCTTCCGCGAGAGCGGCGCTCAAGCGGCCTGTATCGTGTCGAGCGACGCCGTCTACGCGCCGGGGGGGGCGGCTTCCTCCGGCGACACGCTTGCAGAGAAAGTCGCAAGACGATTGCGGGATGCAGGCGCGGGTCTTGTCGCGATAGTTGGATCGCCGTCCGCTAAGGAGGCGGACCTGCGTCGCGCGGGCGTTGAGACATTCATAACGCCAGGCTGCAACGCGATCGAAATTCTCAGGCGATTTTATCGTTGCGTGCGCTAAAGCGGAGAGGATCAGTCATGCCTGTACCCAACTTTTCAACGACTCCGTTTGATCTCGCTGATGCTCCGCTCGCAATTGATTCCGCCCTCGCGCCTTGGATCACGCCTGAAGGCATAGCTGTGAAATCAGCCTATGGTCCCGCTGACATCGAGGGTCTGAATTATATTGACAGCTTTCCCGGCGCAGCGCCCTATTTGCGCGGGCCGTACCCCACCATGTACGTCAACCAGCCTTG
>JAJXZC010000077.1 GCA_021780275.1 Pseudomonadota bacterium | reverse complement strand
CGGCGAGCCGGAAAGCGGCTGAACATTGGCGTGTTCCGCGCGGAAAAGCGCCTTGGCCCGGTCGCGGGCCAGCGTCTCGATGCGGTCGGTATATTCCTGCCCGCCGTAATAGCGGCGCCCCGGATAGCCTTCGGAATATTTATTGGTGAAGGCAGAGCCCAGAAGCGTCAGCACTTCGGGGAAGGCATAGTTTTCAGAGGGGATGAGTTCGAGGCCCGCGCGTTGCCGCGCCTCTTCGCCCTTGAGCGCGAGATAGACATCCGCGTCCGACTGGGCGAGCCGGCTCCTATCCGTCGAGTTGCTCATGATCTTTCCTTTCGACAGCCAAAAAACAAAACGCCCGGCCAGCATTTTCGTTGCTGCCCAGGCGATCGGCTGTAGATCGGTCTCCGCGCTCCCCGATGGTTGCCCATCTCATATCGCCAGTCGCGCGGAGGATATGTGCGACCGAGGTCACGGAAAATTTAAGGTGGCAGGGCGCTCGCGTCAAATAGACTGTCCGAAGGCAGGGATTCGGGGAGCGATCATGTTGAAGAACTGGAAGATCTGGGTTGTCGTGCTGGTGGCTTTCGGCATCGGCCAGCTCGATCCCATAGGTGAGGTTTATTGGAAGCTCGCCGAATGGAAGCTTCCCCAGATCAAGGCGGAGAGCCTTTCCAAGCCGTCACCTTTCGAGAGCATTCCGCATGAAAAATGGATCGGCGAAAGCGAGCATGCCTTCGCGGTGAACGACATTCATCCTGTCGCCCCGGTCCACTTCCTCGTCATTCCGAAGCACCGCTACACCTCTATCCTCGAGACGCCACCAGAGGTCGTGAGCGAGATGGTGCAGCTCGGGCTGAAGCTCGCGCGGGAGCGCGGCATTACCGACAGCGGCTTCCGCATCGTCATCAACACGAATCCGCAAGGCAGTCAGACCGTCTACCACCTGCACATGCATTTCATCGGCGGACGGCAGATGCGCGACAAGGGTTAGGACAGGCCCAGCACGCGCTTTGCCAGAATGTTCTTCTGAATCTCGTTCGAGCCGCCATAGATTGACTGTGCGCGGGCGCCGAGGTAGCGGGCGACGGCAGGCGCGGCGCCGGAGGGCAGGGGCGCATTGTCGGTCCAGAGCGGCGCCGTCGAATCCGGGAAGGTGGGCATGGCATAGGGGCCGAAGGCTTCCATGCCGAGCTCGGTAATGTCCTGCGCGAGTTCGGTGGCGATCACCTTGAGGATCGAGGATTCGTTCCCCGGCGCGCCGCCTTCCGAGACGGTCGCGAGCGTGCGGAGCACGGTGAGTTCAAGCGCATCGAGGCGCGCCTCAAGCTCGGCGAGCTTGATGCGGAAAGCCGGATCGTCGATGAGGCGCATCGCCCCGGTGTCCGTCTGTTCGGCTGTCGCGCGAATGTCCTCGAGCTGCTTCCGCTTTCCCGCGACATGGGCGTAGGAGGTGCGCTCATGGCCGAGGAGATAGTTGGCATAGGTCCAGCCCTTGCCTTCCTCACCGATGCGATTCTCGATGGGCACGCGGACATTCTCGAAGGTGACGCTGTTCAGCGAATGCTTGCCATCGATGGTGATGATCGGGCGGACCGTGATCCCCGGCGTCTTCATGTCGATGCAGAGGAAAGTGATGCCCTCCTGCTTCTTGCCGGAATTGTCGCTGCGCAGCAGGCAGAATATCCAGTCCGCGTGTTGCGCGAGGCTCGTCCAGACCTTCGTGCCATTGACGACATACTCATCGCCCTCGCGCACAGCCGCGCATTGCAGCGAGGCGAGATCGGAGCCGGCGCCCGGCTCGGAATAGCCCTGCGCCCAGAAGGTGGTGCTGTCGAGAATGCCCGGCAGCCAGCGCCTCTTCTGCTCGTCCGTTCCGAAGGTGTAGATCACGGGGCCGACATAGAGGAGGCCCATCGGCACGACATTGAGTGCGCCCGCGCGTTCGAGTTCCTCGTCGAAGATGTATTTCTGGTTGGCCGTCCAGCCCGTGCCGCCATCGGCCTTGGGCCAGTTGACGGCGAGCCAGCCCTTTGCGGCGAGCGCTCGCTCGGAGGTCTGGTAGTCCACCTTCGACGGCGAATGGCCTCGCGCCATCTTCTCCACGATCTCGCGCGGATATTCACGTTCGAAGAAGTCCCGCACCTTCATGCGGAAGTCTTCGTCTGCCTTGGAAAAGGTGAAATCCATCGCTCCATCCCCATTCAATTTCTTGTTGGGAGGAGCCTAACGGTTTGCGGCCCGCTGCCACACTCAAATTGGCGTGAGAACAAAGCAAAAGGGCCGGTGTTTCCACCGGCCCCTCGCATTCCGTAGCGTCTGAGCGCTGAACTTCTTAGAAGTCCATGCCGCCCATACCACCCATACCACCCATGCCGCCGGGCATGGAGGGGGCGCCGCCGTCCTTCTTCGGGGCTTCGGCGATCATGGCTTCCGTCGTGATGAGGAGGCCGGCGACCGAGGCCGCGTCCTGAAGCGCCGTGCGCACGACCTTGGTCGGGTCGATGATGCCGGCGGCGACGAGGTCGACATACTCTTCGTTCTGCGCGTCGAAGCCGAAATTGGCGACCTTCGACTCGAGGACCTTCTGCACGACGATCGAGCCTTCAACACCGGCGTTCTCGACGATCTGACGGATCGGAGCTTCGAGAGCCTTGCGAACGATGTTGATGCCGGCCTGGATGTCGGCGTTGTCGCTCGTGAGCTTGAAGACGGCCTTGGTGGCCATCAGGAGAGCCGTGCCGCCGCCGGGGACGATGCCCTCTTCGACAGCCGCGCGGGTCGCATTGAGCGCGTCGTCGACGCGGTCCTTGCGCTCCTTCACTTCGACTTCCGTCGCACCGCCGACCTTGATCACCGCAACGCCGCCCGCGAGCTTCGCGAGACGTTCCTGCAGCTTCTCCTTGTCGTAGTCCGACGTCGTCTCTTCGATCTGACGTTTGATCTGCGAGACGCGGCCTTCGATGTCCTTCTTCTTGCCGACGCCATCGATGATCGTCGTGTCGTCCTTCGTGATGCGGACGCGCTTGGCCTTGCCGAGCATGTCGGGCGTCACGTTCTCGAGCTTGATGCCCAGTTCTTCGGAGATGACCTGGCCGCCCGTGAGGACCGCGATGTCCTCGAGCATGGCCTTGCGGCGGTCACCGAAGCCCGGCGCCTTCACGGCGGCAACCTTGAGGCCGCCACGGAGCTTGTTGACGACGAGCGTGGCCAGAGCCTCGCCTTCGATGTCTTCCGCGATGATGAGCAGCGGACGGCCCGACTGCACGACGGCTTCCAGGATCGGGAGCAGCGGCTGAAGGTTCGTGAGCTTCTTCTCGTGGAGAAGGATCAGCGGCTCGTCCAGTTCCGTCACCATCTTGTCGGCGTTGGTGATGAAATAGGGCGAAAGGTAGCCGCGGTCGAACTGCATGCCTTCGACGACTTCGAGCTCGCTGTCGAGCGACTTGGC
>JAJXZC010000508.1 GCA_021780275.1 Pseudomonadota bacterium | reverse complement strand
GGAGATGTGCATACCAGTTGCGGATTTCGGCGCGCAGGTCGGCTTCGGCCACGACGGAGGCGGCAGCCTCGTCGGGGTTGGGGGCGATTGCCCCTGTCGTCACGCTCTGGGCGGCAGGTCGAGCCACAGGCGCACGCAACGCTCGACGATCCGGGCGAGGAATTCCAGAAGGTCGGCGGCCTGTTCGGGGTGGAACTGCTCGGGGTCGAGACCGCCGAGAGCGAGAAGGCCGGGAGGTGTGACGCGGCTGAAGTCGAGACGGACGAGCGCTTCGGAATAGACGTTGCTCGAACGGTCGCCATAAAGGCTCTGCGAGCCCTGCACATTGGCGGTGAGACGCCAGGGGTAGTTGCCGCCCATCATGCGATCGACGCCGCCGTTTTCCAGAAGGCGCATGCCGATGGTTTCGGCGCGGCTGACTTCGCCCGTGACTTCGATGCAGATCGACGCGGCAGCGAGACCCAATGTGCGGGCAAGGCCGCCGGGGAGCGTGATGTATTCGATGAGGGCATCGAAGCTCGGCGCGTCGAGCATGGAGAGGGCTGCGGCATGGACCTGCTCGCGGGCCAGCGAATTCAGCGAAGAGGCCTCGATGAGATCGGACTGGATGTCGCGCAGCATGCGCACCTTGTTCTGCAGGCGGTTGATGACGAAGGACTGCATGTCCACGACATTTGCGCCTTCGTCGCGCGCGGGCAGGATCTGGTTCAGGAGTTCCGGATCGGTGGTGACGAAATCGGGGTGAGCCAGAAGAAAGGCGCGCACGTCGGCCGCATCAAGGCTCGGGGCCGAGCGGTCGATGGGAGAAAGTTCTGCGCGGTCATTGGGCTCGATCATTTATTTTCTCTCCTGCTCACCTTCGCTGCGCCCCGTGGCATTGTGTCTTGCCTGGGGCACGCGGAAGGAGGCTGTTTCCGGGTCTTTTTGCAGTTTCTCAGGAAAGCCCTGTTCAGAAGTTAAAACGACCCGCAAAATGGATGATATTTCCGGGTCATTTTTGAAAGATGATTTACAAAATCTTTTGTCCTGTTTTCTTCCAGTCGGCGAGGAACTGTTCCAGACCTGCATCCGTTAACGGATGTTTTGCCAATGTGCGCAGGACCGCGGGGGGGACAGTGGCCACATCTGCGCCGATCAAGGCGACTTCCTTGACGTGATTGGCGCTGCGGATGGAGGCGGCGAGGATTTCGGTTTCGAAAGCATAGTTATCGTAAATAACGCGGATCTCTTCGATGAGTTCGAGCCCGTCGAGATTGATGTCATCGAGGCGTCCGATGAAGGGTGAAATGAAAGTGGCACCCGCCTTGGCGGCAAGCAGCGCCTGATTGGCCGAAAAACAAAGGGTGACGTTCACCATGATGCCTTCGCCGGTGAGCGTCTTGCAGGCCTTGAGACCGTCCCATGTGAGCGGCACCTTGACGGCGATGTTCTTGGCGATCTTTGCAAGCTTGTGGCCTTCCTCGATCATGGCCGCGCTTTCGAGCGCGGTGACTTCGGCGCTGACGGGGCCGTCAACAATCTTGCAGATGTTGGCGATGGTTTCGAGGAAGTCGCCGCCCGACTTGGCGATGAGAGAAGGATTGGTCGTCACGCCATCGAGCAGGCCTGTGGAAGCCAGGTCCTTGATTTCGGCAATGTCGGCGGTGTCGACGAAGAATTTCATGGGAATGCAGTCTCTCGATCAGGCGGTGGGTATGTGAGCCTATGACAATCGGTTCGCGGCCCGAGTGCAATCATTCTTTGGTTAAAATCGGCGAATTGTTGGGGAGAAGGTCCGAGCGACACATCTTGTTGCGCCTGGCCGCGCGCAAGACAAGCTATGATGGCAATGTTGCTTACTGCCGCGTTACTCTATTGCTTCGAATTTTCTCTGACTAAATCTGGACCGAATGCTTTTTCCGCCGCCAAAGCGTGTTGCCGTTCTTGTGCCTCTGGCGCTGCCGGACCCCTATGACTATGAGGTGCCGGAAGATATGCATGTCGAGCCCGGTTCCTATGTGATCGTACCGCTGGGGGCACAACTTATTGTGGGCGTCGTCTGGGGCGAGGGATCGAGCGACCTCGAGGCCAAGCGGTTGAAGCCGATTGCCGAAGCGCTTGATGTGGCGCCGATGCCGGAAGGGCTTCGCCAATTCATCGACTGGATGGCGGGTTATACGTTCAATGCGCGAGGCTCGGTCTTAAGACTCGCGATGCGTGCACCGGGCGCGCTGGAACCGGCGCGGGTGCGGCTCGTCTATCGCCTGACCGATAAGCGACCTGCGCGCATGACGCCCGCGCGCGAAAGGGTCGTCGAAACCGTGTCGGATGGTTTCGCGCGGTCGATCCGCGAAATTGCGGATGAGGCAGGCGTGTCGGACGGTGTGGTGCGCGGGCTTGTGGAGGCGGGCACGCTTGGGGCCCATGAAATGCCTGCGGAAGCGGAATTCCCCGAGATCGATTTCGAGGCGCATGGCAAGCCCCTGTCGGGTGAGCAGGCGGTGGCGGCGCAGCTCCTTTGCGAACGGGTGAAGGCAGAAAGCTTTTCAGCGCTGTTGCTCGACGGGGTTACGGGTTCGGGCAAGACGGAAGTTTATTTCGAAGCTGTGGCGCAGGCGCTGAGGCAAGGCAAGCAGGCGCTGATCCTGTTGCCGGAGATTGCGCTGACGAACCAGTTTCTCGAACGCTTCGAGGCGCGTTTTGGCGTGCGTCCGGCGGAGTGGCATTCCGATTTGTCGACGCGGGAACGCGTGCGCGTCTGGCGCGGCGTGTCGGAAGGGCGCGTGCGCGTGGTGGTCGGTGCGCGCTCGGCGCTGTTTCTGCCTTTTGCGGAATTGGGGCTTATCGTTGTCGATGAAGAACATGAGGCGGCGTTCAAGCAGGACGAGGGCGTCAATTATCATGCGCGCGACATGGCGGTGGTGCGTGCTTCGCTCGGGCATTTCCCGATCATTCTGAGTTCGGCGACACCGTCGCTTGAAACCGTCGTCAATGTGGAGCAGGGGCGCTATGAGCGCCTGGCGCTGACGGAGCGGCATGGCGTGGCGGAGATGCCGAGCATCACGGCGATCGACATGCGCGAGGACCCGCCGGAGCGCGGCATGTGGCTGTCGCCAAAGCTGGTGAAAGAAGTGGCGGCGGCCTATGCGGCGGGCGAACAGTCGATGCTGTTTCTCAATCGTCGCGGTTATGCGCCGCTGACATTGTGCCGGACCTGCGGGCACCGGATCGAATGCCCGCAATGTTCGGCATGGATGGTGGAGCATCGTTTCCGTCGTGAACTGGCGTGCCATCATTGCGGCTATACGAGTGCCATTCCGAAAGTCTGTCCTTCGTGCAATGCGGAAAATTCGCTGGTGGCTTGCGGGCCCGGCGTGGAGCGGATCGCCGAGGAAGTGGCGGAGCGCTTTCCCGAGGCGCGGGTTGTCGTGCTGTCGAGCGATAACTTGCGAGGCCCTCAGAGCC
>JAJXZC010000101.1 GCA_021780275.1 Pseudomonadota bacterium | reverse complement strand
CAAAACAGCAAGGTCGAAGCCGCCGAACTCGTCGAAACGGCACTTCGCCGGGCGTCCCGAATCCTTGCCGATCACCGCGTGGAGATCGAAGTTGCCGCGGCGCTTCCACCCATTGAGGCCGACCCCATGCTTCTCGAACAGGTGCTGTTCAATCTGCTCGACAATGCCGCCAAATATTCTCCGCCTGGAAGCCTTATCCGCATGGAAGCCCAGGCGGTCGTCGGTGACGAAGTCCTCATCCGCGTCACGGACGAGGGTGAAGGCATACCGCAGGAAGATCTCGACGCCATATTCGACAAGTTTCATCGCGCGCATGCGGGCGATCAGCGTCCTGCTGGAACGGGCCTGGGGCTTGCCGTTTGCAAGGGTTTTGTAGAGGCCTTCGGAGGACGCATAACGGCGTCTAATCGCAGCGGCAGACCAGGCGCGGTCTTCACGGTCAGGCTGCCCTCTGCCGCCCCCGCGCGCGCCCATCCGACCGGGGCGACCGCATGAGTGCTCCCATACATATTCTCGTCGTCGACGACGAACCACAAATCCGCCGCTTCTTGCGAACAAGTCTTTCGGCACAAGGCTACAGGCTTTCCGAGGCGGGAAGCGCCGCGGCGGCGGTCGCGACGGCACGCGCCGAAAATCCCGATCTCGTGGTTCTCGACCTGGGCCTCCCCGATGATGACGGATATGGCGTCATCGAAAAGCTGCGCGCGATTTCGCAGGTGCCGATCATCGTCCTTTCCGTGCGCAATGACGAACAGGGCAAAGTTCGCGCGCTCGATCTCGGTGCCGACGACTACGTGACCAAGCCCTTCGGCATGGAAGAACTTGTCGCTCGCATCCGCGCGGCGATGCGCCACCGGCTGCAGGTGCAAGGCGAAGCACCTGTCTTCCGGTCGGGCAATCTCACCGTCGATCTCGTCCGCCGCATCGTGAGCGTTTCAGGGCACGAGGTGAAACTCTCGGCCAAGGAATATGATCTCCTGCGCATCCTGATCGCGCATGCCGGCAAGGTCCTGACCCACGGCTTCCTGCTCAAGGAAGTCTGGGGACCCGCTCATGTCGAGGATGTTCAATACCTTCGCGTCTATATCCGCCAGTTACGCGAAAAACTCGAAGCGGAACCGACAAGGCCCAACATTATCCTGACGGAAACTGGTGTTGGCTACAGGTTGCAGACGTGACGAACGGTGCTCCTGGAAGCTGATTTGACCTTGCCCGCAAGATCGATGGCGGATCGTTAGACATCCGGACGAGTCTAACGTCAAACGTTCGCACCTTTGGCGGCGAAGGATCCGCCCCTGCTTCCGGATGGAACCCGCCGTTCACGTCACGAGCGATGGCGCGGCGCGGCCGGTTCTCTCGCCAATTTCGGCGATATGACGCGCAAGCGCGTTCAGTTCGGCGAGAGCGGCGCCCGTATCGAGATTCTGCCGCGCCGCGTCGCTTTCGTAGCGCTCGAGATAGAGGCGCAATGTCGCCGTTTCCGTGCTCGTTCCGGAAAGACGGAAGATAATCCTGGCGCCGTCATCGAAAAGGATGCGCAGGCCCTGATTGCGGCTGGTCTCGCCGGTCACGGGATCGGTGTACATGAAATCATCGCATGACGTGACTTCACGTTCGCCGAAACGATGCCCCTTGAGCGACGTGGTTCTCGCGCGCAGATGGGCGATCACATCTTCGGCAGCGCCCGCGTCGAGATCCTCGTAGTCGTGACGCGCATAATAGTTTCTGCCGAACATCGTCCAGTGCGCCGTCACGATTTCCGCCACGGATTGCCGCCGTTCCGCGAGGAGGCTGAGCCAGAAGAGAACGGCCCAGAGCCCGTCCTTCTCGCGCAGGTGATCGGCGCCGGTGCCGAAACTCTCTTCGCCACACAGGGATACGCGCCCGGCGTCGAGGAGATTGCCGAAGAACTTCCAGCCCGTCGGCGTCTCATAACACGGCAGGCCGAGCGCATCGGCGACGCGGTCGACGGCGGCGCTGGTCGGCATCGACCTTGCGACACCCTTGAGCCCGTCCGCAAAGCCCGGAACGATCCGCGCGTTAGCCGCGATGACGGCGAGGCTGTCGCTCGGCGTCACGAAAAAATCCCTGCCGAGAACCATGTTCCGGTCTCCATCGCCATCCGACGCGGCACCGAAATCCGGCGCTCCGGCACCGCGCATCGCCGCCACGAGATCGGCGGCATAGATCAGATTGGGGTCGGGATGATGGCCGCCGAAATCGGTGAGCGGCGTGCCGTTGACGACGGTCCCCGCCGGAGCCCCGAGCCGGCGCTCGAAGATTTCATGCGCATAGGGGCCGGTGACGGCGTGCATGGCGTCGAAGCGCATGCGAAAACGCCCCGATGTCAGCAGGTCGCCAAGCCTGTCAAAGTCGAAGAAGCGCTCCATCAGCTCCGCGTAATTCGCGATCGGATCGATAACCTTGACCAGCATTCCGCCGAGCCGATATTCGCCGATCCGGTCGATGTCGATATCGTCCGCGTCGATCGTCCGGTAACTCGCAATCTCTCGGCTGCGTGCGTATATCCGCTCGGTCAATGCTTCGGGCGCGGGCCCGCCATTGCTGCTGTTGTATTTGATGCCGAAATCGCCGCCCGGCCCGCCGGCATTATGGCTCGCCGAAAGGACGATGCCACCAAGCGCAGCATTCTTTCGAATTTCGCAAGAGACGGCGGGTGTCGAGAGGATGCCGCCGCGCCCTACGCGAACCTCACCGAAGCCGTTCGCCGCGGCCATCTTCAGGATGATCTGGATGGCCTCGCGATTGTAAAAGCGGCCATCGCCACCGAGAACGAGCATTCGTCCCTCATGCCCTTCGAGGCAGTCGAAGACCGACTGGACAAAATTTTCCAGGTAGCGCGGCTGCTGGAATCTGGTGACCCGTTTGCGCAGGCCAGAGGTGCCGGGACGTTGATCGTCGAAGGGGATTGTGTCGATGACGCGCATCGAAGGTGAACCTGTCATGTGGTGGGATTTGCGGAGGTGTCTTATAGCATTGCTTGCGGCCGGGTCGCAGCGCGCTTCAGTTCAGGAACATCGCCTTTCCATGGACATTGGCGATGCGCGGGCGATAAGTGTCGGCGTCGTAGAGCGCGGAAACGTCCACGCGGCGTTTTCCGGACATGCAGGTGTCGGCGGGAACGACATCATATTTGCCGTCATGGATGACGGTCATAAGCCCGGTGCGCCCCTCGGCGATCATCTGGACGGCGAGCGCCCCGTAGCTCTTGGCGACCATCTGGTCGAGCGCATCCGGGGCGCCGGCGCGCATCAGATAGCCGAGGCTCTGGCTGATCGTGTCGATGCCGGTGATCCGCGTGATCTCGTCGCCCAGCACCTGGCCAACGCCCCCGAGCCTGCGGCGGCCATGCTCATCGGCCTCGCCATGTTCAAAGAGGCCGCCCCCCAGCATCGTGGCGCCTTCCGACACCACGACCATGGCG
>JAJXZC010000738.1 GCA_021780275.1 Pseudomonadota bacterium | reverse complement strand
ACTGAGCGCAGTCGGCATGACTGGACGATCTATACAGGTTATTACGATCCGAAAGGGACTTTTCCGGAATTTGCTCACCGTGATGTCAGGACATTGCGGCCAACGAGCGTAAATCGCGCTTTTGGAAGCGTCCTACGGAGCGCGCTGCAAGTCGGCCTTCAGAAACTGCCGGTTGAGCCGGGCATGGACGCAATCGTGGTCTGCTGCGATGGCATCGGCGACCTCGTGGCCCTCCGAAACCGGTCTCTTCCGCTCATCAACCTGTGCTTCACGCCCCTGCGGGCGGCGTTTGACCCGGTCTACGAAAGAAAGGCGCTGAGCGACAGGAATTTCCGGCAGCGAATGGTTTATCACGCCCTGAAGCACAGCTTTCGTTTCGTCGACAGAAGGGCATGGCGAAACTACAAGGGCGTCATTGCAGTCAGCGAGGAAATCAGGAATCGCATAGCGCTGGGAAAGCTCTTCAGCCGATCCCAGATCAGCGTGTCCCGTCCAGGGATCGAGTGGCGGCCGCTGGGCGCGGACGTTTCGTACGAGCCTTTCGTCCTTGTCGCCGGCCGCATCATGTGGACGAAGAACATCGAGCTCGCGATCCGGGCCTTCGCGACGGCGAATGCGCCAGCGCCGTGGAAGCTGGTGATCGCCGGATTCGTCGACGCAAAGAGCGAGATCTATCTTTCGACGCTACGACAGCTCGCAAGGGAAGTGATGGGCGACGCCGACAGGATCGAGTTCGTCGTCGCCCCGTCCGACGGCGAGATGGAAGATTTGTTCCGGCGGGCGTCGTTCTGTCTGTTCACCCCGCTCAATGAGGACTGGGGCATCGTCCCGCTCGAGGCGATGCGCCACGGAAAGGCCGTCCTCTCGGTCAATGCCGGCGGCCCGCGCGAGAGCGTCATCGACGGCCAGACAGGTTTCCTGCTTGCCCCGGTCGTCGCCGACTGGGCGGGCGCGATAGCGAAATTGATACAGGACCCCGGTCTCGCGCGACGCCTGGGAGAGCAGGCCAATCCTCACGTGAAGAGCTTCAGTTGGGACAGGTTCGTCGCGGAGGTCGACGACTCCATCGAACGCTGCGTGATGTCCGCGCGCCCGGCGAAGCCGCAGCCACGCCCCGAGCCCGAGCGTCGGGTTCCCGATCCGGCGCGTTGAGCCGCGCCCGCAGATGTCTTGCAGTCAAGTTCTGTCGAAGGCGGAATGAAGACGGGCGCCATTCGATGGGAAAGCTGCAATGCCGATCGTTAGAATTTTAGCTTTCCGCGCTCTGTCTTGATCATGACAATGTTGCAACAGACAGACAAGCTCAGATCCAGACGGTTGACTTGAAATGGCTCGGCTCCTAACCTTCGGAAGATCTGATGGGCAACAATGTCGGGGCCGCATGAGTCGTCTGGGCGTCCACGTTGTGCTTGCTCTGGCGTTTATTCTCTTACTCCCGTTTCGGGCAGGCGCAGCGGAGAGTTACACGCTGGGCCCCGGCGACCGCGTCCAGGTGAGAGTGTTCGACTTTCGCTCCGGCGGCGCGGCGAGCCAATGGGCGGGCTTCGACGGAAGCGCGGACTATATCGTCGGACCGAACGGACATCTTTCCCTGCCCATTGTCGGCGACTTCGACGCTCAGGGAAAGACGACCGTGGAACTGGAAGAGGCGGTCGCCACGAAGCTGCAAACGAGGGCCGGCCTCATCAGCAAGCCCTACGCCTCGGTGCAGATCGTTCGGTTCCGGCCATTCTATGTTGTCGGCGCTGTCGAGAAGCCGGGAGAATACGAATACCCGCCCGGCCTGACGGTGCTTCAGGCGTTCGGCATGGCGGGCGGCCCGCAGCGCGCGAATACGGACCAGATGATCGGACTGGAGAAAGACGCGCTGACGTCGCGCGGCGATCTCCGCGTGCTTTCGGTTGACCGGACCTCGCTCCTGGCGAGCAAGGCGCGCCTCGACGCGGAGGTCGCCGGCAGGCAGGAGCTGGACTTCCCGGAGGAACTGCGCAAGGCGGCGGCCCGAAATGCGGACGTCGCCCGCATTCTGCGGGAGGAGCAATTGCTGTTCGATTCGGAGCGGACCGGTCTCGACAAACAGGTCAGCGGTCTCGAGCAGACCAAGTCCTACCTCCTCAACGAGGTCGAAACGCTCAAACAGAAGGCCGTCACGATCGAGAAAGGGCTCGATGCGATGCGCAAGGAGCGGGAGATCGTCGCCGGCCTCCTGAGCAAGGGGCTGACCGCCGCGCCCCGCCAGCTCGAACTCGACCAGAACATTGCCCAGGTCGAAGGCAACCAGCTCGACGTCCAGGTCGCGATCGTGCGCGCCAACGAGGATATCGCAAAGGCCGACCGGGACATTTCCGACCTGAAGTCGAACTTCGTCAAGAACGCGATCAAGGACGCCGCGGGGGTCAGGGACAAGCTGGCCGACACCGCCGAGAAGATGGAAACGTCGCGGAGTCTCGTCGAGGAGGCGGAGTTCCGGGCGCCCAACATGACGCTGCCGAATGTCGCCAGCTACGCGAGGCCGACCTACGTTCTGTCGAGACGCGGCCGGGATGGGAAGATGGAGGAGCTGTCAGCGAGCGACAGCGACGCCGTTCAGCCCGGCGATGTCCTCCGCGTGATCCCGCAAAATGCGCAGCGCCCTTCGGCGGGCATTCTGGGGGACGCCCATTGACGCCGCGCACATCAATGAGAGCGCGCCCGCCCCAATTTCGACAAGGGCTTCGTCGATGCGACCTCCAGGCCGGAGGCGACGGCGCCGAGTTTCGGCGCCGTTCCGCCGATTGTGAGAATCGCTCATGAAACCGGGGTCGCGGAAGAGACAGGGCCGCGGGACAGCGGTGACGAGGCGCGAAGCGGTCGCGCTCGCCGGCGCCGCCCTCTACAGCCTGTCCGCCGCGGGTAAGGCGTCGTCCGCGACACGGGAGGTCAACGCTCCCCGAACCTATCCGGTGCGGACCTTCGATACGCCGCTTGAATGCGTCGTCGACCCGGCCCGGGATCTCGGCCCTGTCGATCGCGGCGTTTTCGGAACCAATCTGGAATGGTTCAACGAGGCCGGCGGATTTGCCTCGCCAAATCCCGCATTGCGCAGCCGGCTCGTGACGCTGGCGCGCGACCAGAAACTGTCGTCGCTCCGGTTTCCCGGCGGGATTCTCGCCGACTATTACAATTGGCGGGATGGGATCGGTCCGCGGGACGCGCGGCCGGTCCGGCGCCATCCGACCGATCCCGGCCGGTCCGCGAACAATTTCGGCACCCCTGAATTCCTCAGACTCTTGCAGGAGACGGGCGCCCAGGGCCTGATCACGGTCAACGCGGGCACGTCCACTGCGGCCGACGCCGCCGCCTGGGTCCGATACGCCAATGCTCCGGGCGACCCCGACCGCCTCGCGGACGGCTTTGACGCTCCCGCGGGCGTCAAGCTGTGGGAGGTCGGCAACGAACTCTACTTTCCCGAAAATC
>JAJXZC010000109.1 GCA_021780275.1 Pseudomonadota bacterium | reverse complement strand
AATCGCAGCGGCCCCTCCACACCCGTGTACCCTGGAACGCGCTATTAAACAAAGCATGAACAAACACTATATGTTCGCTCTGTGTTCCGTCAAGCCAAGGGATTACGCCCCCATTTTGTGACTGCAGTGGAGCGGCGAAAATTATTTGGCGACGCGGGACAGGCGCTATTTGGCGCTATTTCGCGCCGAACATATTGATTTGTAACGGTGTCGTGGGGGCCGCAATCGGACGATGGATTGCGGAACTACTTTGAGATTTGGCGTTTTGACTACACCCTTGTATTTGCAGCATTTTGCAAATTCGCCACATTGCGGAACTTCGGGATTTGGGGCGATTGCGGAACTTATTGCGGAACCTCGGGAGGGGCATCGCCCCACCCGGCCGCTTCGTGAATTTCGTCGACGCTGAGGAACGACCCCGCAAGAGCTTCCGACGATAGATCGCCGTATGCTTCTAGAAGGTCGCGGCTTCCGATGGCGAGAATTATACGTTCCGCAGCCTTTTTCTTTATTTGAGGAGTGCGACTAAATATGTTTATGATTAATTGCTTTCGTTGTTTGGCAGTCAAATCGGCCACAGCGGCCGAGAATGCTGTCAGGAATGATATTTCAATCAGCCAATTTATAATCGGTCCCTGAAACGATAATTGCGCAAACTCGCTGTACGAGACGCCTGAATATCCCTCTAGCAAAGTGCGTTGCTCGGCTGGAACGAACCCACGAAGCCGCCAACTTGAAATTGTGCTCTTTCCCCATCCGAATCGTCTGGCGAGGTCTTCATCCCGCGCCAGATTCATTCGTTCTTTGACAGCGGCAATAAAGGCGTCCGCCATGTTCTTGGCCACCTTGTCAGACTCCTACATGCAGTCTAGATTGCATTCCGAACGCAATCTGATTTGGCGGGTTCAATGTCTCAATCCTGCGATCTGCTGATCCAAGTTCGGATTGGCTTTCTACAACAAGGCATTTCCTTTGCGAAATGGTGTGCTGCCAACGGTGTCGGCCGCCAATGGGCGACCGCCGCCCTGACAGGGAAGCGCAACGGACCCGCCGCTCAAGAGCTGCGCACGCGCATCATCATGGCTTCGATCACCAAGGAAGCGGCGTGATCTCCACCGTCTGGACATCGTCCGACCAATTCGCGCGCGTCGCCGGCTTCACGCCGCGCGCCGCGCGAAAAGCACTGGAGCTATCGTTGAAAGGCGCGCTTTGGCGCGGAGCCCGCCTGACGGTCCGCACGGTGAAGGGCAGGGGCGGCCGTTCCGGCCTGCAATACGAGGTCGCGATCGACAGCCTTCCCGACGACCTCAAAGACCGTTTCAAAGCCCATTTCAACTCGCCCGCCGTCGTCGCCATGCCGTCGACACAAGGCGCTGTGAAGCGGTCGATCTATTTTGCGCTCCTGGCCAAGCCGCTGTCTTTTCCGAAGGGCAGCAAGCAGCGTGCGCAGGCGATCCGCCAGTTGGCGGCGCAACCGATCCTCGACCCTGAAACCGCCTCGCTAAAGAGATTCAGCGTCCGCACCTTGCATCGCCTGGTCGCGGCCTACGAAACGCACGGCGCCGCCGCGCTCGGCCGCCGCCGCCGCTCCGACACTGGCCGCGAACGGACGATGATTTCGCAAGCATGGGACCGCGCCGTCGCGTCCGCGCCGCACGATTCCAAGATTGCGATCCGCGACGAAGTGCTCGGCTACATCCGGGCGCAGCACAAGAATCATGAAAGCTCGGGCAATATCGCCTTCAAGGCGCGTCTCAAGTTGGAGGAGCTGACCCGCAAGTTGGGCGTGACGCCGCCGGCCGACGCCTGCGCCATCCCGCGTTCGATGATCGCGGCTGAATCCGCCTTTCGCCGCGCCGCCATGCACCGCCTGGACGCCAAGGCGTTCGCCGACGCTCTGCCGGGCGTGCGTCGCACGCGCAAGGGCATGCGCCCCTGCCAGGTCGTTTTCGGCGACGTGCATCACCTCGACATCCTCTTGCCGGAAGTCGAGGGATTGCAGCGCTACGCCAAGGCTATTTGCTGGTTAGACCAGGTGACCAATCGCATGTGGATGACGATCGTGATCCTGCCGAAAGGCGAGGGCGTCCGCAACGAGCACGTGATCGCCAGCTTCATCGAAATGTGCATGGCATGGGGCCTGCCCGAAACGCTCTATCTCGACAACGGTTCGGAATATAGATGGGCGGATTTCATCGAAGACGCCCTGAAACTGGCGGCAAGTTCAGGCCGCCGGTTCATCGTTCGCGCGACGCCGCACAACGCGCGCGCCAAGCCGATCGAATCCGCCTTCAAGAACCTAGAATATCACCATTTTTCCAAGCTGCCGGGATGGATCGGCGGCGACCGCATGAAGGCGAAGACGGCCAACGTCGGCCGCGCGCCGACGCCGTTTTCCGGCGATCACTACACGTTCCGGCAGGCGCTCCAGGCGGCGCTGGCGCTCTACCATGTAAAGCCGCAAGGCAAGGCGCTGGGCGGAAAATCGCCGATCGAAGCCTTCAACGACGCCGTCATGGCCGGCTGGACGAAAATCGAGGTCGACCCGGCGGCCTTCGAGACAGTCTTCGCGACCGAGCAAACCCGCGAAGTCCGGCAAGGTTTCATTTCAGTCGAAGGTCGGCTTTGGACATGCGCTGAGCTTCAATCCTATCTCGGCTCGCGCGTCGTCGTTCTCATTCCCAAATTCTCGAATTGGTCGCGCCTCCCGATCAAGGACGAGCGCGGCCGGCTCATGGGGTTCGCGCACGAAGACGTTCCCTACGGCTATCTCGACCCCGCCGGCGCCCGCGAATCCGGCCGCCGCAAGCAGCTCCGCATTGTCGCCGCGCGCAAGCTGGACGCGTCCGTCCCGACAATCGACGCGCTCGCGGAAACTCTGGCGCTCGCGCCGACCCTCCCGAAGGAATTGCCCGCGCCGATCGGCGCGCGGCTCACGGCGTCCGACGAACAGAAGCGCCTGGCCGCCGGCATCAAGGAAACCACGAAGCAGCGCCGCGCGCGCGAGCGCGCCGAAAACGAGCGCGAGACAGAAACCATGCTGGAACTGAACGCGCGCGTTGCCGCAACCCGCAGGAGGCCGGCATGAAAGGCTTCGTCGAAACGTCGATTTCACGCCATATCGCCGACGGCGTCGCATATTCCCGCGACGCGTGTGCGACCACATCGATTTCGGGGCCACCGGGCATAGGCAAGACGTTCGCCTTGCAGCACATAGCGGAGCGCGATCGTAACGCCGTCTATTGGTCTGTTCCCCAGGCGCGCACCACCCTCAAGAGCGCACTAAAGGCCATTCTCGACGCGTTCGGCTACAATATCTACCGTCGCGAGCATACAGACCGCCTCTGGGACATTCTGGAGGATATGCTTCCGGGAGAGGCCCGCTTGGGCTATTATCTCATCGTTGACGAGGCGCAGCGGCTCGACCTCAACATCCTTGTAGACATCATCGACTTTCC
>JAJXZC010000402.1 GCA_021780275.1 Pseudomonadota bacterium | reverse complement strand
CTCTATACGCAAATCGGACTGATACTGCTAATCGCGCTGTCGGCCAAGAACGCCATTCTGATTGTCGAAGTCGCGCTCGAACTTCACGTTCGCGACCGCAAGCCGCTGCTGGAATCGGCGATCGAGGCAGCGCGGGCGCGGTTCCGGCCGATCCTGATGACATCGTTCGCCTTCATCCTCGGCGTGGCGCCACTGGTGGTCGCCAGCGGCGCCGGCGCCAGCGCCCGCAAGTCGATCGGCATCACGGTATTCTCCGGCATGATCGCCTCGACCTGCCTCGCGGTGCTGTTCGTCCCGACGTTCTTTGTCGTGGTGCAGCGATTCGAGAACTGGCTCGCGGAGCGAAAGACCAAGAAAGCCGGCCCGCAGACGAGCCCGCAGGCGCCGAGCGTTACATCCTAACAGGATGGGACGGAAAGCGGGGCCCGCGAGAAGTGCGCGTTTGCCCGCTTTACGCCTACAGCTTCACCATCCGCTTGCCGCGGTTCTCGCCGGCCAATAGTCCGATCAGGGCCTTCGGCGTATTCTCCAAGCCATTGATAATGTCTTCCTGGACCTTCAGCTTGCCCGAGGCGACCCAAGATTGCAGGTCGCTCAATGCCTCGTCGCGCTGATCCATGAAGTCCATCACGATGAAGCCCTGCATGATAAGCCGCTTCACCACGATCAGGCCGGGTACGCCGCGCGGCCCGGTCGCCGACGGCACGCCGTCATATTGCGAGATCGCCCCGCAGCAGGCGATGCGGCCGCGATTGTTCATTTGCGACAGGCAGGCTTCCAGAATATCGCCGCCGACATTGTCGAAATAGACATCGATGCCTTTCGGCGCCGCGGCCTTCAGGGCCTTGAACATCGCGCCGTCCTTGTAGTCGACCGCGGCATCGAAGCCGAGTTCGCGGGTCAACCACTGGCACTTGTCCTTGCCGCCGGCGATGCCGACGACATGACAGCCCTTGACCTTGGCAATCTGGCCGACGATCGATCCAACCGAGCCGGCAGCAGCCGAGACCACGACGGTCTCGCCAGCCTTCGGTTTCCCGACATCGAGCAGGCCGAAATAGGCGGTGAGACCCGCAATGCCGTACACGCTCAACAAATGCGTCATCGGCTCGAGACGTGGCATCTTGGTTAGATGCTTTGCGGGCACGGCCGCATAGTCCTGCCAGCCGGTATCGCCGAACACGATGTCACCGGTTGCCAGGCCCGGCGCTTTCGATGACACGACCTCGGCGATGCCGCCGCCGGCCATCACCGTATTGGGCTCGACCGCCGCGCGATAGGTCGCGCCGTGCATCCAGGCGCGGTTGGCGGCATCCAGCGAAATGTAGCGCACCCGCAGCAACGCCTCGCCGTCTTTTGGCTCCGGGATGGCGGCCTTGGACATCTTGAAATGCTCCGGTCCAAGCTTCCCGGCCGGCTTCTCGACCAGCAAAATCTGACGATTGACGGTGTCGTTCATGGGTCCCTCCCCGAATATTGGTTGCCGATGCCGGAGGGCGCCCAGAAAACACCCAGCCGCACACCTTGTGCGCCGCCGGCGACGCTAGTCGGCGGGCGGCCATTCCACAACGGGAACAAGTGGCAAACGTGGCGATGTCCAGGGCGTGTTGTAAGGTGCCAAAGCCGAATCTCCGGTGTTGAAGGCGCATCGAATGACGACCGTATCGCTGACCTTGTCACAGGTCTTCGAATTCGCCCTGAAGGCCTACCAGGCGGGAAAGCTCACAGAGGCCGAACAGCTGTGTCTCAAAATCTTGTCCGCTGACCCTGATTCGGCGCCCACCCTGAATCTCCTGGCGGTCGTCAACGGCGCCTTTGGCCGGAACGACGCAGCACTTTCCAACTACGACCGCGCGCTGTCGCTGCGGCCGGACTTCATCGAGGCGTTGAACAATCGCGGTGCCGTGCTGAAGGCGATGAGACGGTTCGACGAGGCGCTGGAAAGCTACGACCGCGCGCTTCGTTTGCAGCCGGAACATGTTGCGGTACTGAACAATCGTGCGGGCGTACTGCACGCCATGAAGCGGCATGACGAGGCGCTTGCGAGTTACGACCGCGCGCTTGGCCTGCGGCCGGACTATGCCGAAGCGCTCAACAATCGCGGCATCACCTTGCAGGCGCTGGGGCGACACGACGAAGCGCTCGTGAGTTACGACAAGGTGCTCGCCCTGCGGCCCGACTTCGTTGAAGCGCTGGTCAACCGCGGCATCGCGCATTATGAGCTGAAACGTTTCGGCGATGCGCTCGCGGATTACGACCGCGCCATCGCCTTGCGGCCAGATAATGCCGATGCCCTCGTCAATCGCGGGAACGCGCTTGGCAAACTGCGGCGACACGAGGACGCGCTGGCGAGCTATGATGATGCGCTCAAGCTGCAGCCGGCTCACATCGAGGCGCACTACAATTGCGGCCTTGCCTTGCACAAACTCGAGCGGTTCGGCGAGGCGTTGGCGAGTTATGACCGAGCGCTGTCCTTGCATCCGGAGCATGCTGAAGCGCTGACCGGTCGGGGCGTCACGCTGCATGATCTCAGGCAGCATGACGAAGCGCTGAAGAGTTACGACCGGGCGCTTGCATTGCGGCCGGATCACGTCGAGGCGCTGGTCAATCGCGGCGTCGCGCTGCACGAGCTAAAGCAGTCCGCCGAGGCGCTGAACAGCTACGATCACGCGCTTGCGATGGAGCCGAACAATGTCGAGGCGCTGACCAATCGCGGGGTCGCCTTGCATGATCTCGGACGATACGGCGAAGCGCTGGCAAGCCATGGGCGCGCGCTTGCGGTGCAACCGGACCATGCTGTCGCGCTCAGCAATCGCGGTATCGCGCTGCACCGGCTAGGGCGACTCGACGAGGCGCTGGCGAGTTATGATCGCGCACTTGCTTTGCAGCCGGATTATGCCGATGCGCTCGTCAATCGCGGGGTCACGCTGCATGATCTGAAGCGGTTTGACGAGGCGCTGGCGAGCTACGATCGCGCCACGGGCTTGCAGCCCGGCCATGCCGACGCGCATTTTTTCGGCAGCATGTCGCGGCTTCTCACCGGCGATTTCGACCGGGGCTGGATTGCATATGAGTGGCGCCGCAAGGGTGCGTCCACGGGACCTTCGAGACGCGATTTCCCGCAACCGCTCTGGCTTGGAGGCAAGGAGATCGCCGACAAGACCATCCTGCTTCACAGCGAGCAGGGATTTGGCGACACCATTCAATTCTGCCGCTATGCGCCGCTGGTCGCAGCACGTGGCGCCCGCGTTGTTCTGGAAGTCGAGGAACCGCTTCAGGGCCTCTTGACCGACCTTGGCGGCACATCACGGGTCATAGCCAAAGGCAATCTGCTGCCTGATTTCGATTTGCAATGTCCTCTTCTCAGCCTGCCATTGGCTTTCACGACGCAGCTTGAAACGATTCCGTCCACCATGTCCTATCTGCGCGCGCCCAATCAGGCCATGCTGAAATGGAGCGCTCGG
>JAJXZC010000130.1 GCA_021780275.1 Pseudomonadota bacterium | reverse complement strand
GAACATGGAGGGTGTCGGCGGCGTCGCAAATCCAACGGTAAGCTTCGGTTTTGGACTCTGGCAATCCGTTCTTCGCTATCATTTTCACGAATTCGGCCATTAATAGTGGCCAATCTGCGCGAGGCTTGGCGCCCGCGCCGCGCGGGTTCCGCCCGGCTTCGTAGTTTGGGCTATCGGTCGGCCTCAACTCATTGGGTAGAATGATTCGAATGTCCCTTATTTCTGTCGGCGGCGATTCGCGTTTGGCGTGGTCGCACAATTCAAAAAACTTCCATTCGTCACGCCAATAATCGGCCGGGATGGTCGTCCAATTCTCGGCGCCGTTGACGCGGCCGATGGCGATGCGTTCGCCGCTTTTCAACTTGGCGAGTAGGCTGCCTGCTAGAAGTGTCTTTCGCTGATCGGACTCGTCTTGGTGGTCGTATGATTCTTGAACGTTTTGACGCCTCCGTTCGGTTTGAAGGTCGTACTTGGCTTGACGAATAGCGCTACCGGCTTTGAGAAGGTTGCTTGCTTTTTCGCCCTCGTCGGCTGTTCGGTGATGCGATCTTTGTTCAAACCATTTTCGATAATCTTGGCCGGGATGCGCAATCTCCCAAGCGGCGCGGCCGGCTTGGGAATTTGGCGATTGGTCGGATTCGTGGCGCAAACGGTAATGCAGCCCCGTCGCCTGATCGAACCACATGACGGTTTTGTGTTGCGGGTCGCTCCCATTGAGACGCTTGATTTCGGCATCTGTCCGCGCAATCTCGGCGTCAAGGCGCGCAAGTTTGTCTTCATATTCCTGTTTTGCCAGCGCGCGCTTTTGCTCCTGCGCGGTGGTGAATTCATCCGCCCTGGCCTTGTCGGCGTCCGTGACGAAAACGGAGATGGCCGCCGTGAGGGGTAGGCGCTCGCCTGTTGCAGGGCGCGGCGCGCACTCTTCGGCGTCTTGCGATTTGGCCCGCTGGCCGCGCTCTGGCTGCGGCCGCGGGCCGCTGTTTGTCGGCTTTCTCGCCATCGGTCGGGCTTGGCTATTCGGTGCCAGCGTTCTTGCGCAGGCGGACGCCTGGGCCTTCGCCGTTTTCTGCGATGAAAATCACGCCATTTGCCGCAAGCGTTTGCCGCAGCATTTCTAGCGTCGCGTTCTGCGGCGTCGTTTTGCCGCTTTCAAAATTTCGGATTGTCGCATTTCCGACTTTTGCCGCATCGGCAAGCGCCTGTTGCGACCAGTCGAGAAGCGCGCGGGCGGCGCGACATTGCGAGGGTGTTAGCATTTGGCCTAAACCTCTTAGCGAAAAACACAAATCATAGCGAAAAACGCTTGAAATGTATCATATAGCGATTATAATCATATCTACCGAAAATCGCTACATGGTTCAAGCCAATGACCATCCGCCTTTACCTCACCCGCTCCGAAATCTTCACCGCCGCTTGGCGTCGGTTTCGTTCGGTCCACGGCGCGAAGGCCACGCCGGCGCAGCATCCGGCTTATTGGGCGGCCTGCCTGCGCATGATGTGGCAGGCGGCCAAGGGCGACGCCTTCGTGTTGTGCGCGATCCGTGACGACGCCCGCGAGGCCGCGCGCAAGCCTGCATTCGCCGCCTACCCGGTTCGCTCTGCCCGTCCGGCCCGCTCCTGGCGCGAGCTGTCGCTGGCTCGCAGCTTCGCGGCTTGAGCGGCGGCGATCATTCAAGCCGCAAAGGAGGAAACGGCAAAGTGTTGATCTGAGCGGCGCCCAATGGCGCGGCTTTTCTCCCTGAATTTGCGCCAGAGCGGCGCGGCTTCTCAAAAACAAGGATGCAACCATGTCGAAAGCAATCACTTCGGCAAGCGCTCCCGCTTTGCCTTCTCGTCGTCTGTTCCTCGCGGCAGGACCTGCCGCCGGCGTCTTTCTGTCGTTGCGCAAAGCGGCGGCTGAAGAGTCGCCATTGCCCGGCTTGATCGCCGTTTACGAAAAGGCCCTCGCTGCCTTCGAGCAGGTTTGTGATTTCTCCGATTTCATCGATGACGGCGACCCGGTCTATGTCGAGATGGAAGCGAAATGCGCCGCCCGTTCGACGGCCGAGGCCGCCGCGTTGATGGATGTTTGCGCTTACCAGTGCCGGACGTTGGACGAGGCGAGGCTCAAGGCCGAATTTCTCGACGGTCTTTTAACGCACGGCGTCATCATAAGCGATGACCAATGGTCGGCGCTGCTTTGTTCGTTTCGGGCGTGAGGGCGCAGCAATGGCAACCTCACCATTTCCACCCGCGCCTTTCGCCACCGTTGCGCCCGGCCTGCGCTTTCATCTGGTGGAAACGCGCAGCCGCGCGCCAGAAATCAGACCGCGCGATTTTGTGCTGGTTAAGCCGGTTTCGACCTACTTGCGCGAGGGCGACTATCTCGACGTTCACGGCAATCTCTTCATTTGCCAGCACATCGGCGGCAAGACGATCCGCATGACGCGAACCGGCGACGGCCGTTTGAGCAGCGATCAACTGTCGCTCGCCGAATTTGAATCGATCGTTGTCGGTTATGTCGTCGCGGTCTTGAGCATCAAGGATCATCGCGCGATTCGCGAGGCTGCGGGCGAATTCGATTGATTGAAGCATCATCATGGCGCGCGCCAACTTCGCGATAAAGCGTTGATTAAGCGATGCGTCCAGCGCAGCGACATTTAATTGCAGCGGATTGCTTTCTGGATACATCCGCCTGATTTCGATTTGCTCGGCTTGCTTGAAACCGCGCGGCAGTCACCGCGCAAACCAAGGAGCCGAAAACATGACGAAACAAAGCCAGCGTTTGCTTCGCGGACTATTGACTGAGGCGGAGGCCGCCGAGGAATTAAGATGCTCAAACCGGTGCCTCCAGGCTTGGCGCCAGTCCGGCGAAGGCCCGGTTTTTCTCAAGCTCAAGGGGATGATCCGTTATCGCGCGAGCGATATTGCCCAATTCCTTGTCGAAGCCGAGCGCGCCTCGACCAAGGAGGCCGCGAAATGAAGGCCGGCGACCTTCCTTCGCTCGGTGGCGAGGTCGCGCCGATCGGCCTCGAACCGCCGAACTTGATGGCGCGCCGCTATGAACGCGCGGACGGCTCGCATGGGCATGAAGTTTGGTGCCCGCAATGCGAAACGCTTCACTACCACGGCGCTGGCGGCGGCAATCGCGGCGCGCATTGCGCGGACGATGGCGCCCGCTCGCCGCTCGCCAGTTATAACCTCGATGTGATCCAGCACGTTCGCGTCAGCGATCCGCCGTCGCGCTTTCCCACCGGGCGCGGCTTCGTCGGCAAGCGCAAACTCTGGAGAACGCTGGCCAGTTTTGGCGCTCGCGGGCGCCTGGCGCTGGCAGAAGCCATCCTGGGCAAGAAAGCGCGGGCCGGCTTCGTGGTTTGCAAAATCCCGGCCCTTGCCGGCGCGCCGGGCGCGCGGGTTGAGGTTGGCGAGATTGGCGGCTTCGGCTGGAGCATCGTCTATGACGATGGCGAAGCCTCTTATGGCGAT
>JAJXZC010000727.1 GCA_021780275.1 Pseudomonadota bacterium | reverse complement strand
CGTGGCGCGCGGCCTGCCGACCGCGGTGACCTTGGCGGCAAAAGATAAAGCGCTGGCCAGCGCGCTGGTGCAGGCGCTGGGATCTGCGACCTTCCGGCCCTATCACACGACTGATGTGCGCGGCGTCGAGATCGGCGGCGCAGCCAAGAACGTGCTGGCGATCGCAGCCGGCATCGTGGTCGGCCGGCGATTCGGCGCTTCGGCGCAGGCAGCCTTGACCACGCGCGGCTTCAGCGAACTGGCGCGGTTCGGGCGCGCCTGCGGCGCCCGCAGCGAAACCATGGCGGGCCTTTCGGGCCTCGGCGATCTGATCCTGACCTGTTCAAGCCCGCAATCGCGCAATTTCGCGCTCGGCATGGCGCTGGGGCGCGGCGAACAGCCGGCACGGGACAAGCTCGCCGAAGGCGAATTTACCGCGCCCGTGCTGATCGAGCTCGCGGCCTCGAAACAGGTCGACATGCCGGTGTCACAGGCGGTCGCGGCGATCCTGAGCGGCGCCATCACCATCGACGAAGCGATCGAAAGCCTGCTGACACGCCCGTTCAAGGCGGAGGAATAGGCGGACATCTCGCAAAGATCTCGCCCCGACTTTCACGCGGTGACGAATTTGACGAGATCGCCGAGACCGGATCCGATGCCGTCCGGAACTACGTTCAACTCCTCAACCGGCGCGTTCAGGCGATTGACCCAAAAAGTCGGATATCCGAACCATCGGGCGCCGGCCGCATCCCAGCCTGCGAAGGCGGCAAAGGCGATTTCCTCTTTCTTCAGGTTGAAGGCGTCGAGGCCCATCTGATAGGCGCGCGGATCAGGCTTGAATGCCCTGACCTTGTCGGTGCTGAGATGGCCTTCAAGGAAACCCTCAAGCCCGGAATTCTTCACTGCCGCATCCAGCATCGTGTCGGTGAGGTTCGACAGGAAAGCCATGCGGATGCCGGCATCCCGCAGCTGTTTCAATGCCGGCAAGACGTCGGGCCAGGCCTTGAGCCCGAGATAGCTCTGCAGCAATTGATCGCGCTGGTCGGCGGACAGTTCGATCTTGAGCAGCTTCGCGGCAAACATCAGCGATTCCTCGGTGACCTGCCAGAAGTCGGCATATTGACCGCCCAGCGTCCGAAGCCAGGTGTATTCGAATTGCCGTGTGCGCCAGGCATTGCCCAGTTCCACTCCCTTGCCCGGAAAGATTTCTTCGGTTCTCGCGGCGACGGGACGCGGATCGATGATCGGAAAGCCATCGAAGGCGATCGCCTTGATTTTTGCGCCGCTCGCCGCCCGCGCCTGACGGGCCGGCGCCAGCGCGTTCGCAGCGGCCACGCCGCCGGCGGCCAGCGCGACAAGCTCCCGGCGATTGACGAACATGATGATTTACTCCCTTTACTTTTTTATTTGACGCGTTTTCTTCACGCGAACCGGCATCCACTTCGCTTGAAAACGCTACGATGCGGCGCAGCTTGGCCCTTGACGGCGCTTATATCTCCGTCTTGGTATTGAAGCGGTCACAAGCGAGAGATGGATCGACATGGGCTACTGGCTGGTGAAATCCGAACCGTCGAGCTGGTCGTGGGATCAGCAGGTCGCCAAGGGCGCCAAGGGTGAAGCCTGGACCGGCGTGCGCAATTTCACCGCGCGGCAGAATCTGGTGAAAATGAAGAAAGGCGACCACGCCTTCTTCTACCATTCCAACGAGGGCAAGGAGATCGTCGGCATCGCCGAGATCATCAAGGAAGCCTATCCCGATCCCAGCGACAAGACCGGCAAATTCGTCTGTGTCGATTTGAAAGCCGAGAAGCCGTTGAAGATTCCGGTGACGATGGCCGCGATCAAGGCCGACAAGCGATTGAGCGACATGGCGCTGGTGAAATATTCACGGCTGTCGGTGCAGCCGGTCACCGCGGAGGAGTGGAAGATCGTCTGCAAGATGGGCGGGATATAGATTCGCCATCGCCGTCATAGGTATTATATAACCTCTTAATCTGCGGCCCAGCCGTCATCTCAGGGAAAATTTATCAATTCAGGCTCTTATTTCCGACCGTCAGCCGGCAGAGCGACGGAAGGAGGAAGCAGTCTTGAAATCGGGTGCCAGCAGCCTGAACCCGACACCGCTCGACGATATGGCGAGCGTGTCCATGACGCCCGCTCTCGAAGCCGAGACGGAGCTGCTGCTGTCACAACGCACGCGCGACATCCGGTTTTCTCCCGAGATGGTGCGGGCCTATCGCAAAAAAGACTGGCCGCAGCGAAGCAAGATCGCGCGCGCATGGATGGTCTGGGTCGCGATGATCAGCATGGCCTTCGTGCCGATCAGCTTCCTTCTTGCTCCCAACTCGCTTTGGCTCACCTTCGCCATCAGCGGGCTGCTGGTCCCGGCGTTGCACGCCTGTGCTTACCTGGTCTGGCGCAAGCCTCGCGCGGCCGCCGTCGAAGGCCTGTCGCTGATACTGCTGATGAGCAGCGTCATGATCGCCTACGGCTTCCTCGCCGTCGCGGCCGGCGGCAGCGACTACGAGCGCTTCCTCACCTGTATCATGTACGTGAACACGATCGCGATCGTGGTGTTCAATGTCGACTATGTCTGGTCACTGTGCCTGATGGCCAGCTCCACGGTGATCTTTTTTGGTTTCGAGATATTCAATCCCGCGATCGACCTCGAGGAAGCGGTCGGGACGACGGTCTTCTATGCGATGGGAATCTATGCGGCGACCATCGCGCGGAAAACCCAGTCGATTCTCGGTCAAAAAGCCTTCCTGCTGTCCTTGCGCAACCAGTATCGCAGCGACGCGCTGAAAGACGCGAATCATCAGTTGGAAATACTGGCGACACACGACGCCCTCACCGGGCTCGGCAATCGCCGTTCGGCCAACGACCTCGTCGAGAGGCTCTGGCGCGATGCGACGGTTCCGAAAGCCTCTATCGCGTTCATGATGGCCGATATCGACTTGTTCAAGCGGCTGAATGACACCGCCGGCCATGCCGCCGGTGACCAGTGCATTAAGCGAGTCGCGAAGACCATCGAGGAATCGGTGCGGCTCGGCGAAGATGCCGTCTTTCGCTATGGCGGCGAGGAATTTTTTATCGTGCTCACCCACGCCTCGCCCGACCTTGCCTGGACGATCGCGGAACGCATCCGCACCGCGGTGGAAGCGCTCACCATTGTCAACCCCGGAGTCCAACCGGTGGATGGTTCCACCGGCATGGTGACGATCAGCCTGGGCATCGCATTCGCGCAAGAAGATGTCGCGCCGGAGATTGTCGCGAAATGGGCTGATGACGCTCTCTATGACGCCAAGCGCGGCGGCCGGAACATCGTGTTCTTGTCGAACACCCACGCCACCGCCGATGACACGCGTCGCGCGCAGCCGTCGTACAATCCAGGTATTTCGGCAGCGCATTCCACAAGAATGATGACTTAGTCGACCCTCGTCTTCCGCACGGCCTTCGCATGGTCGATGCAGAATCCGGGACCCGCTTTGCCC
>JAJXZC010000683.1 GCA_021780275.1 Pseudomonadota bacterium | reverse complement strand
AAATTGCAGCATGCCTCGAAGGCGACCGGCTGCGAGATTTACGGCAAAGCCGAATTTGTCAATCCGGGCGGCTCGATCAAGGACCGCGCCGCGCTCGCCATCGTCCGCGATGCCGAGGCGCGCGGCACGTTGAAGCCGGGCGGCGTCATCGTCGAGGGGACGGCGGGCAATACCGGCATCGGCCTCGCGCTCGTCGCCAATGCGCTCGGCTATCGCACGGTCATCGTCATCCCGGAGACGCAGAGCCAAGAAAAGAAGGACATGCTGCGCCTTCAAGGCGCCGAATTGATCGAAGTTCCGGCCGTTCCCTATTCCGATCCCAACAATTACGTGAAGCTCTCCGGCCGACTCGCCGAGAAGCTTGCGCATGAGCACATCCAGGGCGCGATCTGGGCCAATCAATTCGACAATGTCGCCAACCGGCAGGGCCATATCGAAACGACAGGGCCGGAAATCTGGGCCGACACGGACGGCAAGATCGACGGCTTCGTCTGCTCGGTTGGCACCGGCGGCACGCTCGCGGGTGTTGCCCTGGCGCTCAAGGCAAAGAACCCGAAAATCAAGATCGCGCTGGCCGATCCGCTCGGCGCCGCACTTTATGAATATTACACCAACGGCGTTCTGAAATCGGAAGGCACTTCGATCACCGAAGGCATCGGCCAAGGCCGGATCACCGCCAATCTTGCGGACGCGCCGGTCGATATCGCCTATCAGATCACCGACGAAGAGGCCCTGCCCGTTCTCTTCGATCTTGCCGCGCACGAAGGTCTGCTGCTCGGCGGCTCGTCCGGGATCAATGTCATCGGCGCGTTACGCCTCGCCAAAGAGCTTGGCCCGGGTCATACGATCGTCACCATCCTGGCGGATTCCGGGGCGCGCTATCTTTCGAAGCTCTACAATCCGGATTTCCTGCGCTCGAAACATCTTCCCGTGCCGCCCTGGCTCGAGCGTCCGGTCTCCATCAAACCCCCTTACGTCTGAGGCTACCGATGAGCGGCTCTTTGTTTGTTTCGACCGAATGGCTCGCGGCCCATCTCGGCGAGCCGGATCTCGTCATCATCGATGGCACCTTCCTGCTGCCGAGCGAAGGCCGCAATGCGTACGAGGAATATCGCGCAAGCCACATTCCCGGCGCGGTCTTTTTCGACATTGACGAGATCGCCGATCACAGCACCAATCTGCCGCATATGCTGCCGACGCCCGAGGCATTCGCCAAGGCCGTCGGCGCGCTCGGCATCAGCGATACATCGCGGATCGTCGTCTACGACACGAGCAATTTCCAGGGCGGCGCGCGGGTCTGGTGGACGCTGCGGCTTTACGGCGCCAAGGATGTGAAGCTTCTTGCTGGCGGCTTCGCGCGCTGGAAGGCCGAAGGCCGTCCGCTCGAACAGGGTCAGGTCAGGCGCCCGCCGCAGACCTTCACCGCTCACTTCGACGAAGCGGGCGTCGCCTCGCTCGACGACGTGCGCGCGATCATGCGGGACGGCTCGCGTCAGATCGTCGATGCGCGGCCGGCGGCGCGCTTTCGGGGTGAAGCGGCGGAGCCGCGCCCTGGCGTTCGCTCGGGCCATATTCCCGGCAGCTTCAACCTGCCGTCGCGCGACCTTGTCAAAGACGGAGAGATCAAGCCGCCGCAAGAGATCGCGGCCGCTTTCGAGCAAGCCGGAGTCAATATTTCGAAGCCGATGCTGACAACCTGCGGGTCCGGCGTCACGGCCGCCATCCTGCTGCTCGGATTGGCGACGCTCGGCCAGGATGATGTGCGCCTTTATGACGGCTCGTGGAGCGAATGGGGCGCACGCTCGGATACGCCGATCGAAAAGAGCTGACCTCGAAATCGGCATGGAACATCAGCATGGAAAATCGGCATGGAAGGGCGGCTTTGAGCTAGGCTTGGCCGCGAGCTTTGCATGTCTCGCCTGGGAGATTTCATAGCCGGGCGACTTGCGCAGGGAACGCTTTGCAGCGCCGCTGGTTTTCGACAGCCGACAGCGCGCAAATTCGTGAAGTGAGTGGCAAAGCGCTTGACGTGTTTCGCAGCCGCGCTACGATAGAAGAGCTGCGGCGATTCATTTGAAACCATTGATGGTTTTGGGTGTTTGCCGGTGGGAGCGTTCGACGGTCGTCGGGCGTGGTTTGGGTCCTTCAAGCGGTGCAAGGCCGCGTGATCTCCTGAGGAGCCAGACCGGGTTTTCCCGTCCCCTATCCTCCCCGCGTGGGGAGTCGTGATCGCACAATCCAACGAATTTCTCGCCGTCAATGCGGCCGGCTTCGCTTGGAAAGATCAACCTTCGAGAGCTCAGGAGTGACAGCCATGTGTGATTATTCGCTTGAAATGTATGCCTCTCGGCCCGCCCGCGAAGGCGAGAGATATGTCACGACGCGTTTCCCGTCAGGCAGCGTCGGGCTTTCTGCGCCGGGCGATTGCACGACGGCGGTCTGCGTTCAATACGACACGCATCTGCGGCTCGAGAATATATCGGGCGATCTGCAGACCCGTCTTGGCGTCAAGGCTGAGGAAGACGTTGTCTTCGCGCGCCTCGAGCACGGCGCCTATCGCGATGGCATACGTTTCGCGAACGGTAAGGAAATCTCGCTGCAATTGCTCGGCTCGGGAGTCGGCGCGACATTGACCGCCATCGCAAAGCCGATCCCGGCGGCAGCGGCTGTCCGTGCGGATATTCTGGAACATATCGACTGACCGACGCGTCGCGTCGTTCCATGAACCGGCAGTGGCCTCGCCCCTGCCGGTTTTTTATTGTGCCGTGCCGGCGGCCGGGCCGACGCCCTGCCCGATTCCGGTCGTTTTTTTGCATGGCGGCTCCGCGCCGGGGGTGCTAATGAGGCCGGCGGTACGCCTAAAACGCGTGAGTTTAGGCCATTTGCAGGCACAAAGACCTCAATGAAGAAGATCGAAGCGATCATCAAACCGTTCAAACTTGATGATGTGAAGGAGGCCCTGCACGAGGCTGGCGTCTCCGGCATCACCGTGACGGAAGCCAAGGGGTTCGGCCGCCAGAAGGGCCATACCGAGCTTTACCGCGGCGCCGAATATTTCGTCGATTTCCTGCCGAAGGTGAAAATCGAAGTGGTGCTGCCCGACCCGATCGTCGATCAGGCGGTCGAAGCGATCCGCAAGGCGGCGCTCACCGGCCGCATCGGCGACGGCAAGATTTTCGTCTCCAACATCGAAAGCGCGGTTCGGATTCGCACGGGCGAAAAGGGGCTTGATGCGATTTGATCGCATCGTCTGGGGACATTCTGTTTATCTGAGCATCTATGAGGGCGTGATATGACGACGACTGCCAATGACGTGCTGAAACTGATCAAGGACAGAGACATCAAATATGTGGATTTCCGGTTCACCGATCCGCGCGGCAAGTGGCAACATGTGACCTTCGACGTGTCGTTGATCGATGCGGAGACGTTCACCGAGGGGCAGATGTTCGACGGATCGTCGATTGCCGGATGGAAG
>JAJXZC010000282.1 GCA_021780275.1 Pseudomonadota bacterium | reverse complement strand
CGGTACGAAGAGGAAGTGGTACATGGCCGTGAGGCCGAACTGAAGCCGCGAGAGCTCGACGGCGGCGTTGTCAATCATAAGTCACCTTCCAGCCGTTGCGGCCTTTGCGTTGTCGACGAGATGCTGCGCGACGTCTTGCGGCGTCGGCGCGAATTGATGGGCAGGCGAGAAGAAGAGGTAGTAGAGCGCGGCGAGGCCAAACAGTTTCAGGCACAGCACCGCAATGATTTCACGCCCATAAGTCGATCGGCGCATGCGTCGCGATGTGGCAAGCAGGCTCGGCATCAGGCCGCACCGCCGCAATCGAAGAAGCGGGCCGCGCGGAGATTGCAAAACCGCAAAAAATATATGCGCGCAAGATGATCCATCACGCCGCTCCGCGCACGCCGATGAGAAGGGTCGAAGTGGCGCGGACGTTAGCGGGGGCGGTGCCGGATCGAATTGATCTTAATCAAGCAAGACGGCAGATAGGCCGCAACGCCGCCTGGACGAATTGTCCAACATCGCGGATCGCTGCCGCACCGAAATATGCGGTGCGGCTTATATGGGCGGCCGCTTTGTGGCTTAGAGCCCGAGTTCGCTCAGACCCGGATGGTCGTCCGGCCGGCGCCCGAGCGGCCAGAAATATTTTCGCTCGCTTTCCTTGATCGGCAGATCGTTGATCGAGGCGTAGCGGTGATGCATCAGCCCTTCGGCGTCGAATTGCCAATTCTCATTGCCATAAGAGCGGAACCATTGGCCGCTGTCGTCGTGCCATTCATAAGCGAAGCGCACGGCGATGCGATCGTCGGTGAACGCCCAAAGCTCTTTGATGAGCCGATAGTCCAGTTCACGCGCCCATTTGCGGGTGAGAAAGGCGATGATCGCGTCGCGCCCGCGCGGAAATTCGGCGCGGTTCCGCCAGATCGAATCCGGCGTGTACACCAGCGCGACGCGGGCGGGATCGCGGCTGTTCCAGCCGTCCTCCGCAAGCCTGACTTTGGCAATCGCGGTTTCGCGGGTGAAAGGCGGAACGGGCGCGGGCATCGGATTCTCCTGTACTTATCGGTTCTGTATAAACCGTTTGGTACAATCACGTCAAGCATCCCTTCGGGCCTCGGCTGGGTTCGGAAGAGCGCGTGCTTCGGCTTATGCCTGCATCCGGCGCATGGATGCAATGAGAACGGCTCCGCTCGCTTTCAGCCTGGAGTCGCGTTAAAGGCGAAGCAATCATCGCATCGATGATGCGCAGATGGCGCACCAATGCCGCCTGTCGCGCCGTCCACCTTTGAGGGTCCCGTGCCGCTTATCCGTATCGATGCCGTCGCCGGCCGCACCGACGAAGAAATCCAGACTTTGCTCGATGCCGCGCACCGCGCCATGCTCGCCGCCTTCAAAGTGCCGGAGCGCGACCGCTATCAAATCTATACTGAGCACAAGGCGTCGCATCTCATCGCCCAGGACACCGGGCTCGACATACCGCGCACGCAGAAGTTCGTCCTCTTCACGGTGACGACGCGGCCGCGTGCACGGGCGGAAAAAGAAGCCTTCTATAAGCTGCTCTGCCAAGAGTTGTGGGAGCATTGCGCGATCGCCACTTCGGACGTGATGGTGTCGCTCGTTTCAAACAGCGACGAGGACTGGTCCTTCGGCAACGGCAGGGCGCAGTTTTTGACCGGCGAGCTTTGATCGATCAATCGATTTATTAGATCGATTTGACAATAATAATGAATTGTATTTGTCAGTCACATTCGCGGACATTCGGCGCCAACACGGAGCCGAATGATGGACACTGCAACAACCCCACTCAATCTGCCGATCGCGCCTAGCGCGGCGCCGCCGCGCCCCGCGCTTTTTGCGATCGTTCCCGGTCTCCTGCTCACCGCAACCATCGCGGCAACGGGCTTTGCCTTGCACGCTCTGCCGGGCGTCGGAACGTTCAGTCCGATGATCCTGGCGATCGTCATGGGCATTGCTTTTCACAATCTCGTCGGGACGCCGGCGCGAGCGAAGCCGGGCGTCACCTTCTCGCTGCGGCGAATTCTGCGCTTCGCCATTATCCTGCTTGGCCTGCAATTGACCGCGCAGCAGGTGGTCGAGGTCGGACCGAAAGGTTTGGGCGTGATCGTGCTCACGCTTGTCGCGACCTTCGTCTTCACCAAATGGCTCGGCAAGCTGCTGGGCGTCGATCGCAAGCTTGCCGAATTGATCGCCGCCGGCACATCGATCTGCGGTGCCTCGGCCGTCATCGCCACCAATACGGTGACCAATGCGCATGACGAGGACGTGGCTTATGCCGTCGCCTGCGTCACGGTCTTCGGCTCGATCGCCATGTTCGGCTATCCGCTGCTGCCCGGCGTGCTGCATCTCTCGCCGCATGCGTTCGGGCTCTGGGCCGGCGCGTCGATCCATGAGATCGCGCAAGTCGTCGCCGCGACCTTTCAGGACGGCAAGTCGGCCGGCGATTTCGGCACGATCGCCAAGCTCTCCCGCGTCACGTTGTTGGCGCCGGTCGTCATCAGCCTCGGCTTTCTGGCGCGGACGCGGGCAGGAAGCCCCGCGCATCGCCAACCGGCGCGCACACCGATCCCCTGGTTCGTGCTGGGCTTCGTTGCGCTCGTGGGCCTGAACAGCGTGGTGAGCGTGCCCGCCGCGCTCAAATTCCCGATCGTGACGCTGACGACGTTTCTGTTGTCGATGGCGCTGGCGGCAATGGGTCTCGAGACCGATATCCGCAAGCTGCGCGCCAAGGGGTTGCGCCCGCTGCTCCTCGGTCTCGCCGCGTTCGTCTTCATCGCCGCGTTCAGCTTGGCTCTCGTGAAGATGACGACGTGAAGTGCCGAGACGACGATAAAATCTGCGCTCGCCGCCCGCGCGGCGGGCGCATCAGGTCTTACATCTCTTCCTTTATGCCCATTTTCAGAAGCAGCCAATTGACCGGATAGCTGGTGACGAAACCGCAAAGCATGGCGACCTGCATCATCAGCCAGAATTCCGGACGGTTCGTCGCGATCGGCGCGCCATAGACGCGCATCGCCCAGCCGAATTGCGCCAAGGCCATGAAGCCATACATGCCGATCTGCCAGGCGAGGATCGTCGCCGTATCCGCTTTCAAGGCTTCGATCAGCCCGTCGCGCGGCGAAAGATCTCGCATGGGCTTGATCGTGTAATATTGAAAGCCGATTCCTAAGCCGAAGGCGAGGATGAAATCCACGACCCAGACCGCATAGATTTTCTCGCCGAAAAGGCTTTTCCAGCCAAAGGCAATGGCAAGGCCCGGCAGAAAATAAGCGAGCCATTCCGCTAAGATATCGCCCAACGTGCAGCCGGCGCCGCAATGGCTTGCCGAGGTCGTCACCGCAACCCAGGACGGCGGCTTCATCCGTGACTGCGCCTCTTCCGAGCCGCGATTTCGCGGCACGCCGCGCTTCCAGCGGAAATAAAACGCAAGCCAAATCAGGCCGCCAAACAGCGCACAGAGCGGCCAGACGAGATTC
>JAJXZC010000453.1 GCA_021780275.1 Pseudomonadota bacterium | reverse complement strand
AAAATTCCGCGATGCCGCGCGCCGCATAAGGGCGCGCCATCTCGAGCACCAGTTCGACGTTCGCCAGCGCGCGCTCGGCGCCGCGTCGATAACGCGCCTTGAGAATCGGCCTGATTTTCAGCTCTTCGGCGGCCTCAGCCATCAACTGATGCGGCGTCGTGCGACGCGCTTTCCTCGCCAAGTTTTGCAGAATTTCAAGCGCCCGCTTCAGGGTCGGATTTCGCACCTGCTCGGTCTTCGTCCACAGATGCAGCGGACGATGGCTACTCGTCGCACCCTGCAAATTCAAGACTTCGTCGGCGATCTCTTCCTCGGTCAGGCCAACGACAGGACCGCGCAATAGCGCGCCCAAGGCCAATGTATCGCGACGGTCCGCGATCGCTCGCGCCACGGAGATCAGGTCCTGAACTTCCTGACGGTTGAAGAATCCCTTGCCGGCCTGAGTGGCGATCGAAATGTCTCGGTTTTCCAGCGCCCGCTCATAGAGCCAAAGGCTGGTCCCCGTCGGCGCCAGGAGGGCGATGTCTCCGGCTCGCGCTGCCCGATAGTCGCCGAGATCCTTGTCCCATACGGGGTAGGACCCGATCAGTCGCTGGACGATGTCGGCGACGAGTCCAGATTCCTCGCGCCTGAGCTCCTTGGCGATCAATCCTCTTTCGTTCCGGTGCCTTTCCTCGATCGTTATTTCAAATGTCGCGACGGCCGATTGGTCGCCTGACTTTCGCACCTGCGCCAACGCGGAGAAGCCCGGCTGACCCTGGGCAACATCGAGCATGCTCGCGAAGTTGTCATTCACGAATTGCAAAATTGCGTGTTGCGATCGGAAGTTCGCGGATATTTCAAGGATCGACGTCGGATCGTGTTCGGCGAGGGCGTTCTTTGCTGTGAGGTAAGTCGCTACGTCGGCGCCTCGGAAACGATAAATCGCCTGTTTCGGATCGCCGACAAGGAACAGCGCGCCCGGCCGAATCTGACGTTCCTGCCAGGCGCCGCCTTGGGCTCCCTCGCCCGCCAAACGCCAGAGGATTTCGGCTTGCAACGGATCGGTGTCTTGGAACTCATCGACGAGTATTCTGGGATATCGGATCGCCAGCGCCTGGCGGACCGGCTCGCTCTTGGCGAGCAGGTCTCTGGCATGGTGAAGCAGGTCGTCGAAATCCACCAGCGCGGCGGCGCGCTTGTATTGCGCGTAGATGTCCTTGAGGGCGGTGAATTCAGAGACAAATCGTTGAAACGCCATCTGCCCCAAGACGCCGCAAAAATCGCCGTATGCGGCGTCGCAAATCCTATAATGGGCTTCGCCGGCGGCGCTGAGCGTTTCGCCGAAGGCGGCGCTCTTCCCAGACGCCTTGGCGGCATCCTTCCATTTGCCCTTCTTGCCCCATTGGGCAAAATCCGAAGTGTCCTTTTTGCACGCGCTCGGCCGCTTGTGCGCCAGCATCTGGGCGATTGTCTTGCCTGTGATGGGGCCCGCCGCCAAGTCCCTCGCTATATTCGCGATGCGCGCGAGATCCATCACGACCTCCGCCGTCTTCTCCTCGACGACCGCACACCCGTTATACCAGGAGGCGAAGTCTTCGATGGCGGAGACCAATCGCAAAAACACGGTTGGGTCCACCCTGATCGGCGGCGCCGAGGCGGTCCTGTGCTCCTTGAGAAAGTCCGCTGCCTTCTTAATGAGTTCGACGGCTTCATCCGGAGCGATGCTCACCAACTCGGCGAAAAAATCGTCGTCGCCGCCGGCCCCCTTCATGGGGGGAATTCGGCCCAATCCTTCGGCGCTGCGATCTCGCCCGAACCGCGCCGAGAGCCATGCCTCCATCAAATCTTGGAACGCCAATTCGGCGGCGGCGGGGTCGATGATCTGGGCGCCTGGGTCGATGCCGGTCTCGACGGGATAGGGACGCACGAGTTGCTGGCAAAAGCCGTGGATCGTGGTGCAGGTGATTTCATCGAGGGTTCGCCAACCGTTATCAATGTTCTCGCACTGGATCGCGGAAAGGGGGGACGCCAAGGCGTGGCGCAACTCGTTAGGAACGGTCCCCTCTTGCAACTGGCCGACGAACTTCTCGATACGTTCCAAGAGCTCACTCGCCGCGGCTTCCGTGAACGTGATGGCCACGATATCGCACGGGGCAACGCCGGATGTCAGCATGACCGCTACGCGGCCCGCCATGAGCGCCGTCTTGCCGCTGCCGGCGCCCGCTTCGACGAGCAGCGTGCGATCGTGGTCGGTGAGCGCTATCAGGCGCGCCGCGGCATCGGGAAGACTCGTTGCCATCGCCACCATTTCAGGGCTCCTCCCACAACGGAGCGAGCTCGGAAAGCTCTCCCGCGACCAAAGGGCGAATGAGATCCAAGTAACTTTCCTTCGCTCCGCCGGGCAGGGCGAAGGCGAAGTCGTTGAAATCCTCCGCAGCGCCGGGGCCCGGCAGCGCTTTACCGCCGGCGAAGGCGGAGTAAGCGGCGGCCAAGAATGCCGTGAGTTTGGTGAGCGTCGCGTTCGGCGATGCGAGGCTTAGCAGCGCGCCCTTCTTTCGGGGATAAAGGAGCCGCGCGTCGACTTCGGGAGACCCGACGATCAACGATCGAACGGCATAGGCATAAAGGCATCGCTGCAATTCGGCGCCGCCCTTGAGTTGAGGGACGCCGCGTGGGAATTTTCCCGACTTATAATCGGTAACCCGCGCCATGCCGTTATCGCCCGCAAGGTCCAGCCGGTCGATCGATCCGCCGATCGAAATGCTCGTGCCGGAGATTACGACAGCGGCTCGCGGATCCCATGGCAACGTCGTCAGGATGTTGTCGCCCAATTCGAAAGCACGGGAATCGCCACCGAACGGAATCTCCGCAAAGCTCCGTTGTCCGATGAGAGGGGCTTCATTGGCGGAAAGCGCGATCAAAGCAAGCCCTGACGCGTCCTCGCACTTTCGTCGCCAAATGACCGGGGGCGGCACGGGCACGGTCGATTCCCACCGCAAGGCGACGATAGCGGCCGCCGCTGCGATGGCGTTTTTCAATTCTTGCTCATTCTGGGCGGCCGCCGCAAATCCTCCCGGTTTTCCTTCAAGGGTCAGGATCGCGCCTTCGAGAACTTCATGAAGCAGGTTGCCGAACTGCAGGGGGTTGAGAGTGAGCGGCTCATCGGTTTCGTCCGGCGAAGACCAACCAAAGCCATAATGCCAGAGGTATCCCAGTGGATCGCGTAGCAGCTTCGCCAGGGAGGACGCCGATTGACGCCGATCGAGAGCCTGCAGGAGGAGCGGGTGGTTGGCGCGTACTTTGCCATCATGCGCTGTAATGCGGTCGGTATGCCAATCGATCCAAGCCGAGAGCGCCAAGCGGGCTTCGGGGAGCGCAGAGAACTCAACGGGTCGGGCGAAGAGCCGATCGGTATCGCTCGCCGCCTGCTCGGGTTCCCGGCTCTGAGCGAGATAGACCTCCGCGATATCGCGCGGATAGAGCGGCGAAACGCCATTGATGCGTCCGCCGCTGTCGCGTCGGGCGCGTGAGCAGACGAGTTCGTTGGCCGTCATCGCGCCGATCGTTTCGAAGTCGCGCGTGTCGGCCTGATGGACCGGAAGCGGGTCGAGGCGGGAAGAGGGTATGATGTGATCGGGCAGCAAGGGGTCTTCGCTGGCCCGGCGAGGCCAGGACCTCGAGGTCAGACCCACAAGCCAAGTGTAAGGCCTTGGAACGGCGGCAATTGCGGCGGCAGGCCCCCAGACCAAAGAGACCGTCGGCTCGAGGCCGTCATCGATTCGTAGGCCGGCCAGGGTGACATCCAAGGCTTCAGCGGGGGCGTCGGTGAGCGCTTTGCGCCAAATCGCGAGGGTTTTTCCTTGAAGCAGCCGCTCACCGACCTCGGAGGCCTTAGCCAAGCCGAGGCCGGCGGCGTCGATGATATCGAGAAGGTGCGGTCTCGGGTCGCCGCCGTCAGGAAAATCTTCGGGACTGAGCGCGGCGATTTCCTGCTTCCAGCGCCCGGCGTCCAAGAGCGGCGCGTCTTCCGGCAGTTTGCGCCACCATTGGCTCGGTACTTCCGAAAATTTGCTGGTCTGCGAGCGCAGGAGGCCGACAACGCGTTTAACACGCGGCTGCGAAAAACCACGCAATAGAACCTCGGCCAGGGCGGCCGCGAGTTGTCCTTCGGGGCTATCAAGCGCCGCGCGACCGTGAATGAAGTGGACCGGGATATTTGCGGTCTCCGCAAGCGCGAGGACGTGGTCATCCCAACCGGCCGGAGATGCCGTCGCGATTGCGATCTCTTGAGCCCCGATTCCGTTGGCGAGGAGACTGCGCGCCCAGCGAACGGCCTCGAGGATCTCATGCCGCGGACTTGCGCACGATATAGAACGGCGCGCGGGTTGTTCGGGTGGTCCTCCCTCGACTGTGACGGCAAAATCAGTCAGCCATGACGGCGCACGTCGCGCCTCAGCGACCCAGGTGACCTCGGTCTCGGTGACGAGCGCAGCCAGAAGGGGGCGCCAGACCGGAGACATCTCCGTTCGGCCGTGAATCTCGATCGACCCGAAAAGGACCCTGGCGTAACCCATTCGCTTGAGCGCACGCGCGACGAGATCGTTGGGCCTCATCTCGTTCTTGGGCAATCGCGCCAGCACCTCTCGTTCCAAAAGAGCGAGCGCCTCTAGTCTGATCCGTGCCGCCGGGTCCTTGGCGGCCTCCGCTTCGCGGTCGAGACTGAGACCGGCGCTCCAGGCTTTCGAGAAACTATTGACCGCGGCGCGCTGAAACCCGGGCAAGGCCTTGATTGCATCCAGCTCTCCCAAGGGGAGGCTGATCGACTCCCCGACAGCAGTGGCCACGTGGTCACGGTCAATCGGCTGCAGAAAGCCGCCGGCGAGACGCGCGGCAAGCTGATCCATAGTCAGCAGTTTCACGCCGTGCTTGCCCTCCAGGGCTGCTTTTGCACGGCAATGGCGCCAGGAGTTGCGATTGGGAACGACAATGGTGCTGAGCACGGAATTCACTTCTCAAAGCCAAGTTTGATTGGTAGAACAATTCATGAACTGCGCCAAGCTGGAAAATCCTGCCTCGCGCACCCGAACTCCCGGTAGCGTCGATGCTTGCATAACCGGATTGGTCGGCATGATCTGGCAGATCACCATCCGATCGAACAAGCGCTTCCAATCTCGCAACTATTGTTGTCGCCTCGCTGCAGCCTCAAATCGAGTGCGTGTCGATAGCGCCAGCCTGGCAAGGCCGAAATGTTCTTGCATCGCGCGCACCACTTCTTCGTCGTCGAGGCCGGAGGCTCGCAACTGGTTGGCCAGCGAAGCAAGCTCCGGAAGGGGAACGTCACCGTGCTCTCGGCGATCCGAGCCGCGGTAGTGCGGGAGGACGGTCGGGTCAGCACCGAGCGGCCAAACAATTTCACGGCCGTCTTCCAGCGTGATCGTATATTTGCTGGCCAAGGCGGCCTTTATGATACCTCGGATCATATCCTTCGCGCGTTGGAAGCCGTGGGCACGCGAAATACGATCGACCAACACGTCGAAATAAATGGGCGCCTCCAACTCGACCACATGATCGACCATTTGTCGAAGCGTTGGCCGGTAGTCGAGATCGTAGAAGCGCAACCGCTCGGGAGTGGCTACGGAAGCTGGGTCGGCGACGACATAGACGGGAACCGCTTCAGCACCAATATTCGCCTTGCGAGCATAAATTTTCGCATCATTGACGTCCGCAGCGTCGTTCGCGGGCACCCCGATCTCGGAGATCCCGGCTGGTTCATTTACGTGCTGAGAAATGTTGTCATCGCTTTCGATCGCCGTTTTGACGCACTCCTCGACCAACACAGTTTCTGGCGCCGAAACCGTGTTTGCGATTGTTCGCTCAGCCTCAAGATCGGCCAACAGGCGGTCGTGAATTTTGTCGAGAGCCGAGGCCGAATCCATCCACCACTCGGTGCTCCATATCCGACGAATGCGCCAGCCGAGATCGGTCAGCACCATTTCCCGCAGGCGGTCGCGATCGCGCGCCGTAGCAGAGCTGTGGTACGTGGCGCCGTCGCATTCCACGCCTGCCAGATAACGGCCTGGGAAGTCGGGGTGGACGACGCCCAGATCGACCCTGAAAAACGAAACGCCGATCTGGGGATGCACAGTCCAACCCTTCGCTTCAAGCGCCAGCTTAACTGCCTCCTCGAAAGGCGACTCGGTGCCGCGGCCGGTCGCAGAAAACTCTTCCGCGATGGCTCGGGCGCCATTCTTGGCGAACTCCAGGAAGTGCTTGAAATCGACAACGCCCTTGGCGCTGGTGCGGCCAAGATCGATTTGCTCAGGCCGCAATGTCGCGAAAACCAGAAGTTCGTGGCGCGCCCGGGTGACGGCCACATTCAGACGCCGGTGACCGCCCTCGCCATTGAGCGATGAAATCTGCGCGGTCACCCGTCCCGTTTGATCGGGCCCGACGGCTACCGAAAAAACGATCACGTCGCGTTCGTCGCCTTGGACATTTTCAATATTTTTCACCAGCACCGGTTCAGGGGTCTGGTTTCGATCAAAATGCCGATCAAGCGACGGATCGTTACGGCGCGCCTGGTCGAATAAGTTTTCGATGAGGCGCTGCTGTTCACTGTTGAACGCGACCACGCCGATCGAATCCGTTGCCGTTTTCAGCCGCCTGACAACCTCCGCGACCACAATCTCAGCTTCCTTGCGATTGACCTTGCCTTTGCCCCGTTCGTATACGCCGCCCTCCACGTGGACGTAGCGGACGGCAGTGTCCTGTGTGACAGGGGAGGGGAACGTGACCAGCTCGCCGCGATAATATTTGGCGTTGGAGAACGCGATCAGGCTCTCGTGGCGGCTTCGGTAATGCCAAGACAATTGTCGACTTGGCAGATTGGAGGCCATGCACTCGTCGAGGATGCTCTGTTGGCTTTTGACGACGCCGCCATCGTCTTCATCGTCGCCGTCGGCGCTTCTTTGGCCGACGGTGGTGGGTGGCAACTGTTCGGGATCGCCAACAATTACGACCTGATTGCCACGCGCGATGGCGCCAATAGCGTCCCAAACCGGAATCTGAGATGCCTCATCAAAAATCACGATGTCGAACGGCTTGGCATCCGCCGGGAGATATTGCGCAATCGACAACGGGCTCATCATGACGCAGGGCGTGAGTTTCGTGAGCACAGTCGGAATACGATTGAACAGCTGGCGGAGCGGGATGTGTTGCACCTTTTTGGTGACCTCGCGCGCTAGCGTTCCCCATTCAGGATCCTTGCCGAATGTGGTTATTGTCGGGATAGAACCGCCGATCCGAGCTCGAACGATTTGTTTCGAAAGCTCGGACACTCTGCTGTCGGCCGCCGCGAAGGCTTCAATTGCGGCCTCATGCTGCTCGGCGAGAAATGAGCTCAGGGTTTCGTCGCCGTTGACGATCACCTCGGCGCACCAGCGCGCGTAGGAATATTCAAACGTCGCCAAAATCAATTCGCCCGGGACATTGCCCGCTTCCACTGCAGCGACAAGTGCCCCGAGTCCCGACTCGTTGCCGGCAATCGTCGCGGCTTTCCATCTGGCCCATTGGGGCGCTTTTATGAGATTCGTTTTCCAGCGATTTGTGCGCTGAATCAGTTCTTCGTCCCAACCCGTGCGGAGGTCGATCATGCTGAGCGGGCGGTCAAGACCGATGCTGTTTCCGAGATCCGTTATTGCGGCTTTCACGCCCGCCCAACCCTGTTTCAACGCCTCGAAATTCTGGCGGATGTCGCTATTTGGCTCGAAGAGGTAGTCGTAATTGACGAGCAAATCGATGACGTGTGTTTTGAGGTCATCGCCGTATCCCGTCGTCTCTCCGAACGACCGCACCGCGTCGCGCGCCTGGGCGGCCCAGGCAATCGTTGGCTCGAAACTTGTGACGTCGGTATCGATCCCCTGCCACAAGCCCTCCATGCCCAGGAAAGCAGGCTGAAGTCGCTCGATCGCCTTCTCAAGATCGGCCAAATCCTGGAGCACAACGATATCACGGCCGATTTCGGCGGGAACATCGTCGACGCAATAGGGCTTGAGCAGCAGCCGGACTTTGTTCTTCTTCCCACCTTTCAAAAGGAAATTTGCGGCGCTCGCTTCCGCCCAATCCTTCTGCATCCGGGCAAGATTGAGTCGGGTCGCCTTTAAATCGTATGCTGTAGTCAGTTCGCCAATCTTTGATTTTGCGCGCGTCACGAGGTCGGACAGGTTTCGCATCGCGCGGAAGCGATCGTTCGCATCGTCACCGAGCAGGGGCGTTCCGGAGCGCGCCTCGGGCAGCAGCAGCAAGGAAACGAGTTTCGCGAAACGCGGAAATTCCGCGAAATCCCATGTGCTCAACGGCAAGCCGATCGAAGTTCCTACGGAATCCGTGACCGCCTTGAGATTTACTAATGCCGATTGCAGTTGGTCGGTGATGCGTTCGAGGTCGTGGGACCAGGCCGGCGTCCATTTCGTCTGTTCAATGCCCCGAAGCGGATGTTTCGACGGATCGCCAACGGCGTTCATTGCCGTCCGTATGTCCCTGCAAACGGCGCGCATCGAGGCAAGGGCATCAGGCGTATGCAACGTTCCCGACGGCCATGAAAACCCTACGTCGTGGAGCCGACCTTGATCGGCTACGACGCGGCCAAACGCCTCGTAGGCCGTCAGCCCATTTTCGCGACGGCGATGCAGCGCGGAAACGAGCTTGTTGAGTTCGGCGCGCTTCGTTTTCAGATCGGAGCTAGCCGACGCCCAATTTTCTTCGGTCGCGGGATCACGCTCGCGCCAAGCCTTCGCGAGCTGTTCGATCACGACCGATTTTTGCGCTTTGGTCGAATGGACCTCCAGGCAATAATTGCCGAGGCCAACGGACTGAAGCCGGCGACGAACGACCTCAAGCGCGGCAGTCTTTTGTGAAACGAACAATACCGACTTGCCGTGGGCCAGGCAGCTCGAAATCATGTTCGTGATCGTTTGGCTTTTCCCGGTTCCGGGCGGTCCGAAAAGCACGAAATCCTTGCCGCGCTTTGCCGCGACGACCGCCGCGACTTGGGAGGAGTCAGCAGACAAAGGAGTGAAAAGCTCAGACGGATCCACCTCATCATCGAGACGGACAGGATCGATGAAGTCTTGCCCGGCACCCTCATAAGCGTGGGTCGGCGTATCGATAAGATGGCGGACGACGGGGTTGCGTTTCAGGCTATCGGTGCGGTCGACCAGATCCTTCCACATGAGATATTTCGTGAAGGAGAGGGTCGCGAGCACGACGTGCTCGGTGACCTCCCAACCATTGATGGTTTTGATGTGCCTGCGGACGATCCGCCAAATCTCTGCGACGTCGATCCCCGAAGCGTCATGGGGCAATTCGCCCGCGAACTCAGGCATCGAAAGATCAAAATCCTGGGCGAGCATCTGAATCAAGGTTGGGTTGAGGCGAACCTCGTCATCGTGCAGCGCCAGGCGAAAGCCCGATCTGACGCTCTTGCGCTCCAAACTCACGGGGATAAGAATGAGCGGCGCGCGGTAAGGACCTGCGCCGTTGGTCTGCGTCCACTTCAGGAAGCCGAGGCAAAGATAGAGGATATTCGCGCCGCCTTCCTCAAACGCGAGACGGGAAGCGCGAAATAGGTCTGTCAGGTGCCCGTCCAAATCGGTTTCGGGCAATCCGGCATGCAGTTCGCCCCGCGACATCGCGTCAATCACATAGAGCTTGCGACCATCCTCGTTCTGGCGTTCCGTGAAAAGGGTTGAATCGCGGGCGTCATTGGCGTCGAGAACCATCGCGCGGCCGAGCAGCTTGAACCGTTGGCCGCCAGCCAGCATGTCTTCGAGCTTCGCCGGTTCGGGGCATTCGATTGAAATTGTCGCCTTACCCTCTTTGAAGTTGAGGAGACGATTGCGCATCGTCAGATCAAGCAGGCTACGCTTCCAACTTTCCAGGCGATCGAGGACTTTCTCCTGAGCCGGCTCCTGGCGGACCATCTCCTCGTCAAACTTAGGAGGTTCGTCAATTTCCTGGATGCTGACATCCGTGGTCTTGGGCTCAAGCTTCGCAGCTGCGCCTCCACCGAGGTCAAGCGGCTTGATCTTGGCCCGACGCGAGCGGCGAACGTCGACCGCCACTTCGAGCGTTGATTCCGCTTCTTCTGCAATCTGCTTGGCGCCTTGTTCTACGGCCTGTGCAAATCGCGCCGGATGCGCGCCAGTCAGGAGGGTCGTTTCAACGAGGATCATCTCCTCCAGTTGCACGCGCTTTCGCAACATTTGCGGATCGTCGACAACCGGAGTCGAAAAGTCTTCCTCTATGAGCCATACGCCGCAAAAGGCATGTCCCTCTGTTAGAACGACTAGCGAATTCAATCCCGCTTGCTCGAGGCAGGAGGCGTACAACAGCGACAAATCAAGGCAGGTTCCGACCTTGCGCGACAAGATATCGCTCGGACCGCGCACCTGCTGGCCTTCGCGCTCGAAGCTTTTCGGCGGCAAAACATAAGCGATGGAGTGGCCGACAATCGCCGCCCAGATCGCGCCGGCGATTTCCCACGCGCGGGCCTTCTTTCCTTTCGCATAGCCATCAACAGCCGAGTCTTTGCCGGCCTGCGCCAGCTTGTCGGACGCTTCTCGCAGGATGACGTCAACGGTGGGATCGGTAGGCCTGACAAACGCAGCGAGGAGCTCTGGCGCCGAGCCTGAGCCGCCCCAATGGTTTGGCGGCAAAAGGGTGACTTCGACCTTGCTCTCCGCAACCGCTTCGCCTTCGGCTTCGACGACAATGTGCAGCTCCGCTCGGCGCGAGGCGGTGAGGCCTGCCAGGAAGGCCGAGTCGAGTTTCAGATCCAGGCTGCGAAGGTGGTTGGTCGCTTTGTCGGACAGTCGGTCAATTCGCCAAATGCCGGGCGTGAGGAATGCCGGCTCGGAAGATAGCCGCACAGAAATATCTGCCAGATCGCGCCCGAGTTCATTCTCCAGCGTCAATTCGCGAATGATCGGAACGGCATTCTGATAGAATGCCACGTTGATGTTTTCCGCAGCGGAGCAAGTGATTTTCAGAAAAGGATCCGACATCATTTGTATCCTGACCGCCAAGGCATAGCACGGAGTGACCGGCGCGCTAAGTCCCGCAGGGATTTTCACGGCCGTCGACGGACGATCCCCGACAAGGGGTCGACAAGTTAGACATCCTCGTCGGCATTGAGTTCGACAGACGCCGCTCCTCCGAGCGCCTCGTACCGCCGATGGGCAAGCCACTGGAGGCGCTTGGCCTGCGTCAGAAGGACGCGGCGCAGGCCGCCCTGGACTTTCCGCTCGGAAATGACTTGTGCAAGCCGGGAAATGATTAGCGAGCGGCGCGCAATCCGGAAATCGGGATGCGAACGGAGTTCATAGACGCGGTCCGAAACGATTTTTGCTCGGAACGATTGAGGCGCTTCGACATTCAGGCGCCCCGGCGGCGGATCTTTCTCATTCAGGATCGCCTTAAACTCAGACTGATCTATCGCCCGCTGCGTGATCAGTCGCTCCAAGGCGTCGAGATGCTGGCGAGCATCGTCGTCCTTTCGGCTGGTGTGCTGAAATTGCGGCAAGGGCCACACCTCAATTTCAAACACCTCAAATGGATCGAGAACGGACATTGCGACCGCGTCGGTGCGTTGATTGGTCAGGTGGCGTCGGATTCGGGTCCGAAGCATTTCGTTGGTTTGGCCGACATAAATCGGCTCGCCGTCGTAATCGAAAAACGCATACACGCCCCATTTGAAATGCCCGACCTTTGCGCTCTTCCCCGAAAGATCGACGAAAGGGCTGTCCAAAAATCTCGCCAGGTTGGCGCGCAGATCCTCCGTTTCGAACGGGGGAATATTCACACTGTCCGGATTCCGGTTTGGAATGAGCTCGATTTGGCTAGCCACCAGGGATCACCGATGGAATGGCGGAAAGGCGCTTACGGCAATTGACGTTCACGCGGCTTCCTCCGCGGCGGAGCAACTGTTCAAGAACGGCGTGAACAGGTGGTGGGCCAAATGCCGAACGACATCGACCGCGACGCCGTCGCCGGTCAGATGATAAGCCTCATTATAATTTTTAGGCAGGATGTAATCGTCATCGAGCCCCATAAGGCGGGCCGTCTCTCGCGTCGAAATCAACCGCGAGCGAATTCTGTTTCCGTCGACGACGATGATCGTCTGGCGGCTCGAGCCGCCAGCAGGCGTGCGCAAACACCCGGCGACATCGTCAAAACGCACTTCCGCGCGCTGGACTTTGGCGCCGTTCTCGTCAATGCGGGTCCGCTTGTAAACGCCGCCCACCATCCGTCGGCCGGAGCGTTTGGCTGCTTCGACCTTGGCCCGATTGACCGCCGACATCTTGGCGAGAAGCTGCTTGGTTTCGGCGGGCGTATGCCACTCTATGCTCGAAGGCTTTTCTTCGATGAGATCGGCGAATGTGGTGTTGCGACGCGGCGGCGTCGGCACACTCCACCAAATCATATTTTTTCTGGCGGATGCTGAAACGCCTGCCGCCGCCTTGCGCAGGCCTCGTGTGTGAAAGGGCTCGATCGGTTCGGGCGACAACAGGGATGGGTCAATTTCGACGTCGTTGTGAACGCCGATCATGAACAGGCGCGGACGCGATTGCGGCAGAAACAATGCCGCGTTGATGATGAGCGCGCCATAGCGATAGCCGGCGTCAGAGAAGGTCTCGCAGATGGCCTGGAAGTCTCGACCGCCGTGCGAGGTCAGGGTTCCGCACACATTTTCGACGGCGACGATTTTCGGCGCGCGGCCATCGGCGATGAGTCCGTTAATGACATCCCAAAAAGGGTAGAAGGTTCCTGATCGCCCGCCCTTCAGGCCGGCTCCGATGCCGGCCAAGGACAAATCCTGACAGGGAAACGAGCCCCATACGAGGTCGGCGTGTCCTGGCAAATCTTTTGCCTTGATATTTTTGACGTCGCCAACCGTGAGTTCGCCGTTCGCGCCCCAGTTGGCCTGGTAGGCAAGGCCCTTCTTGGGATCGAAATCATTCGCGAACAGGCAGGTCCAGCTTGCGCCAAGCCCCACGCGAGCCATTCCGCCTCCAGCGAAAACTTCATAAAAGTTAGGCATGCCGTTGCCGATCGCCGTTTTGCGCGCCGGGCGCGGCGTCCCGCAAAAGCTTTTCCTCGATGGCTTCGGCGATCCAGGTGTTGCGGGAAAGCCGGCCGGGACGAGCATTTCGCGAGGTATCGATCGCCTCGAATATCTCGAGTGACAGCCGAAGATTGATGCGATCAAGCTCGCGAATCGCTTTAAGCTTCGCAGAATTGTTCATATCGTGAAGCTGGCGCCATTTTGGCGCCGTGTCTAGAATGTTCGTATTATGTTCTAATTAATGGGTGTTGATATCCGGCGACCTCAGTTTCGAGCTGCCTTGCGTAACGAAGTCCTTTGAAGCCGTCCTTGTCGAAGGCGTCCTATTGGCATATTATGCCATAACGTCTCGTGCGAGCTTCAGTGGAGGAATGCGATGCCGACGCGCAACGTTGTCCTGACCGAACGCCAAGAGATGCTGATCGAGACTTTGGTGCAAAGCGGCCGCTACCAAAACGCTAGCGAAGTGATGCGTGAGGGTCTTCGTCTCATCGAAAATAGAGAAGCGGAAGAGGCAGCCAAGCTTGAGGGGCTTCGCTCTGCGGCGCGGGTTGGCGCCGATGCTTTGGAGCGCGGCGAGTTCAAGGAATTCGCCAACGCCTCCGCTTTGGCAGAACATCTAAACAAACTGGCTGACACCGTCCTCGCTGGTCCGGAGGTCAAGTGACGCGAACGCACTGGCGGATTC
>JAJXZC010000688.1 GCA_021780275.1 Pseudomonadota bacterium | reverse complement strand
CTTCAAAATATCGCTTACTCTCCCTTGCGGGAGCATTGCGCTGGATCAGCCCTCTTTGAGGCACCGTTCCAAGGCAGATATGGTGTGACCTCATCGCCACACAAGAGGGGTATCCCCCGGATTTCCGCGCGTTTTGGAGTGAGAGGCATGGCCGCAAAGGCAAGCATTACCGGGCTCTACCGCTACCCCGTCAAAGGGCTCTCGCCGGAGCCGATGACGGAGGCGGCACTCGCCCCCGGCGAAACCATTGCCTGGGACCGCGCCTTCGCCATCGAGAATGGATCGGCCGATTTCGATGCCGCCGCGCCGAGGCATTTTCCGAAGATCAAATTCCTGATGTTGATGAAGAACGAGCGCCTCGCCCGGCTTCATTCGCGATTCGACGACCAGACCGCGACGCTCACCCTTTCGGAGAAGGACCGCGAGGTCGCGCAAGGCAATCTCATGACGGCGGAAGGCCGCGCCGCCATCGAGAACTTCATGGCGAACTATATGAAAGCCGAGCTCCGGGGCGCGCCACGAATCGTTCACGCCCCCGGCTTCTCCATCTCGGACGTGGCGGCAAAGGTCGTTTCCATCATCAATCTGGCCAGCGTCCGCGCGCTGGAAAAGCTCATCGGCCGCCCGGTCGACCCGTTACGTTTTCGCGGCAACATCTATGTCGAGGGTCTTACTCCCTGGGAGGATCACGGCTGGGCGAGCAAGGAGATTCGGCTGGGGAAGATTCGCGCGAAAGGCGTCATGCCGATCCAGCGCTGTGCCGCGACCAATGTCGATCCGACAACGGCAGAGCGCGACATGGAGATTCCGGCGACGCTGCAACGAAGCCTCGGCCACATGAATCTCGGCCTTTATGCGGAAGTGCTCGACGCGGGAACGATTCGGCCCGGCGATACGGTCTCGCTCGCCTGAAAAGAAAAAGGCGCGGGGTCCTTTCCGGAACGCCCGCGCCTTTTCAAGAAATCAAACCCGATCAGACTGCGGGCGCCTCGTCCACGCTGGACGGAGCCGCGCTCTCGCCGCCTTCTGAGGCCTGGCGTTCGCCACCTGCTTCATGACGCGGACGGCGCCGGCGCCCCTGACGACGGCGCGGACCTTCCGCGCTCGGCACGCCGCCGGGAATGCCTTGCGCATATCCGTCGCCGCGCGCTTCGTCTTCGGCGACGACGGGCTGATCATCAGCCCCCGACTGGACCTCCAACTCACCCTGAGGTTGCGGTCCGGCATTCGGATTCTGGTGGCGTTCCCCGCGGTCGCCACGGCCATCGCCCCTGCCCTGACGCGGCGCGTGCTGCTGCGACTGCTGGTGATAGGGCTGATTCGGGAAATGCGGCTGCGGCTGCTCGGGGGAGAAATCTTCCTCCTCCTCGTCCTGATCCTCGTCCGGGCGATAGCCCAGATTATGCTGCGGACGGGGCTGGCCTTCATTCATGACCTGCGAGGCCATCAGCAGCCGGTAGTAATGCTCTGCATGCTGATAGTAGTTTTCCGCCATGACGCGGTCGCCGGCCGAGATCGCATCACGCGCAAGCTGCTGGTACTTCTCGCAGACATGAGCGGCGGTGCCGCGAATCTTCACATCGGGTCCATTGCTGTCATAAGCGCGGTTGCCCGAATTCTGCGGCTTGCGTCCACGCCCACGCGAGCGCTTGGAGTTGTTCTGCCCCTGCCTCATATGGTCACTATCTCGTCTAATGTTCATCTTGGAGTTCAAAGCATTTCCGCTGTGTCCGTACCGGGCGCAATACGCGCGGCTTCTGGACGATCGCCGACCCATTGTCGGCATGCGCAATCTGCGTGGCGTACTTCAGCACCAATCGCGCCTTCCGGCCCCGCCGGTTCGGTCATGTCGGATGCTCAGAAGTTCCGGCCCCTGGCGCCTTTGCCCGCGATCCGAGCCGGGATCGCTTGCGGGCGCCCGCCTTCGGGTCACCTCAAGCTCTCTTTAAACCGTCATGTTCGGCGGCTTGAAGAGCGAGGTGGTGTGTCCCTTGGCTCAATACCCTGAAGGCAACCTAGCCCCTAAACAGGCGCATTCCAAACATTTTTTGCAGGCCGCAAATCCTGATTTCAGCGCCGTGGCAGCCGCGCAACGATGGCTCGCGGAATGCCGGCGAGATCGGCCACCACGTCGCGCACCTCAAGCCCGGCTTCCGAAAAAATCTTCGCCACATCCGCGTCCTGCCCGATGCCCAGTTCAACGACCGCTTGGCCTTTCGGCTTGAGAAGCCGCGGCAATTCCGCGCCGATCGCGCGATATGCGTCATAACCATCGGCGCCGCCATCGAGCGCAAGGCGCGGATCGAAGGCCTTCACCTCTTCATCCAGCGTCGCAATGGTCGCGGAGGGAATATAGGGCGGATTGGAAATCACCAGATCGAATCTCTCGCCCACGCCTTCCGCCCAGCTCGCGCGGCGAAACGCCGCACGGCCGCCACATCCCAATGCAGCGGCATTACGGGCAGCAACGTCGAGGGCCGCTTCGGAAATATCGACGCCCAGGCCCTCGGCGTTCTTGCGCTCATGAAGAAGCGAGATCAGCAGACAGCCAGTCCCCGTACCGATGTCGAGAATGCGGGGCGCATCCACATCGCGGAGGAGATCGAGCGACCGCTCGATCAGCGTTTCACTGTCGGGGCGGGGGTCGAGCGTCGCGGGCGTCACTTCAAAAATGAGCCCCCAGAATTCGCGCGACCCGAGAATGCGCGAAACGGGTTCATGCGCCATGCGCCGCGCTTCGAACTGCCGCAGCTTTTCCACCTCAGTCTCGTCGAGTCTCTTGCCAGGCTCGCGGATCATCTCGATTTCGTCGCAGTCCGCCGCCGCCTGCACCAGAAGCCGCGCATCAAGCGCGGGATTTTCGATGCCCGCCTGTTTGAAACGCCAGGCGAGCATTCGGTATTCATGATCGCGGGTGGTAATCACGCCTCTTCCCCGAGGGCGGCGAGCCGCTCCGCCTGGTCCTCGGCAATGAGCGCCGAGATGATTTCGTCCAGCGCTTCGCCTTCGAGCACCTGGTCGAGCTTATGCAGCGTCAGGTTGATTCGGTGATCGGTGACGCGGCTCTGCGGAAAATTATATGTGCGAATGCGCTCCGAGCGATCGCCTGAACCGACCTGCCCCTTGCGGTCCGCCGCGCGCTCGCGGTCGATGCGTTCGCGTTCCGCTTCGTAGATTCGCGCGCGCAGAATCTGCATCGCACGCGCCTTGTTCTTGTGCTGCGATTTCTCGTCCTGCTGAGCGACCACGATGCCCGTCGGCAAATGGGTGATGCGGACCGCGCTTTCGGTCTTGTTGACGTGCTGTCCGCCCGCGCCGCTCGAGCGGTAGACGTCGATGCGGAGATCCTTGTCCTCGATCTCGACATCCACATCCTCGGGCTCCGGCAACACGGCCACCGTCGCCGCCGACGTATGGATGCGCCCACCCGCTTCCGTCGCCGGAACGCGCTGCACGCGATGGACGCCCGATTCAAATTTG
>JAJXZC010000151.1 GCA_021780275.1 Pseudomonadota bacterium | reverse complement strand
AGGGAGATCATCAGCAAATTCAAGGCGCGCCCCTTGCGGCTGGCAAACGCGCTTTTGGAAAGCGCGGTGGAGCTTCGAACCTGGCGGCCGGATGTAATTGTCGCGTGCGATACGACAATGGTGCGGCTGGCGCGATGGGCGTCTCGTCTCCCACGCGCATCAACTTGGCGGTTACGTCCCGCAAGAACGCCGTGTTCAGCGCGGCCGCCTCGGCGGATGTCAGCGGCGGCGTCAGCCGCGTCTTCGTTCGCCCCGGCTCTGAAGCTTTCGCCATGACGGCAATGGCGCAGGTTTCGCGGCGAGTTGTCGTTGTGACGTCTGTGCTCATGACTACCTCGATGTCTGCTGCGCTTCGAGAATATTGGCGATGAGGCCGGTCCAACCCGTCTGGTGAGAGGCGCCCAGCCCGCGGCCGGTGTCGCCGTGGAAGTACTCATGGAAAAGCGGCGCTCCCGCGACGGTCGCGGCGCCTTCGGTGGACGGCCGTTCTCCTCGCGCATTGGGAAGGAAAAGGCGCGCCAACCGACGCGACAACTCGTCGGCAACCTCCCGCAGGTCGCACTCGACGCCGGACCCGACAGGGCACTCCACGCGGAACTCCGGCCCGTAGTAGCTGTGAAAGCTGCGCAGCGCATCGATCAGCATGTAGTTGATGGGCATCCACACCGGCCCGCGCCAGTTGGAATTGCCGCCAAAGAGGCCGGAGTTGGACTCGGCGGGACTATAAGCCACTTCGAGCCGCAGCTCGCCGTGCGCGAGGACATACGGCGTATCCCTGTGCGCGCGCGAAAGGGATCTGACGCCGAAGTCCGATAGAAACTCGTCTTCGTCGAGCATGCGTCTGAGCAGCGCTTTCAGCCGATGTCCGGTCAGAAGCGAAAGTAGGTGCCGCTCCTCCATGCCGCCCTCGTCCCAGCGCGAAACGAGGCTCGCGAGTTGCGGCCGGTGCTTGAGAAACCAGCGCAGGCGGAGTGTGAAGCCGGGCAGCTTCTCGAACACCATTGGATCGAGAACCTCGAGCGCCAGGATCGGGATGAGACCGACGAGCGAGCGTAAGCGAACCGGAGCCGGATTCGGATCGAGGCTTGATTTGAGACTGTCGAAGAAAAAGCCGTCTTCTTCGTCCCATAGCCCCATGCCGCCGCCGGCGGTATTCGCCATCGCGTTGGCGATGCTGAGAAAGTGCTCGAAGAACTTTGTGGCGATGTCCTCGTAGACCGGTTTGGTAAACGCAAGCTCGATGGCGATGCGCATCAGATTCAGGCAATACATCGCCATCCAAGCGGTCCCGTCCGCCTGATCGATCCGGCTGCCGTCGGGAAGCATCATGGAGCGGTCGAACGGGCTAATGTTGTCGAGGCCGAGAAATCCGCCCTGGAATATGTTGCGCCCACCTTCGTCTTTACGGTTCACCCACCATGTGAAATTCAGAAGAAGCTTGTGCAGGACCCGTTCGAGGAAAGTCAGGTCCGCCACGCCGGTCAGCACTTTGTCCCTCTCGTAAACGCGCAAGGCCGCCCAGGCGTGAACCGGCGGATTGACATCGCCGAAATTCCATTCATACGCTGGCAATTGCCCGTTTGGATGCATGAACCATTCCCGGGTCAGCAGGACGAGCTGCTCCTTCGCGAATTCCGGGTCGATCATCGCCAGCGTCACGCAATGGAAACCGAGGTCCCACGCCGCGTACCAGGGGTACTCCCACTTGTCCGGCATCGCGATGATATCGGCGTTGTTGAGGTGCTCCCATTCCGCGTTGCGTCCCTTGATTCGCTCGGACGGCGGTTTGGGTTGAGCGGGATCACCCGCCAGCCACATGGGCACGTCGAAATAGTAGAACTGTTTCGACCACAGCATGCCGGCGAGCGCGCTGCGCTGCACCTCGCGGACATCCGCATCTGCGATGTTGACCTGCAACGCGGCGTAGAATTCGTCGGATTCGGCGCGTCTGAGGTCCATGAGCGCGTCGAACCCTTCGAACGGCTCAGGGGAGACGCCGTCGATCCGGAACCGGAGCCGCAGCCTGCGCGTCTCCCCCGGCTTCAGGGTCCAGACGGCGTGAACAGCGGCCTTGCTGCCCTCGCCGGCCCGGCAAACCGCGGCGCGGTCGCCCTTCACGATGAAATCGTTAATCCCGTCCTTAAAAGGACCTTCGGCGCTCGCGCCGAAGAGTCGCGGGAGGTTGGTGTCGTTCTCGCAAAACAAAACTTCCGCGTCGCTGTCGTGGCTCAGCCGCCGGTCCTTCAGCTTGAGGCGGCGGGCGATCAGGTCGCCCGAGGGCAGCGCGACGATGCGGCTGCGGCTCTCGCCCTCCACCCAAGACCAACTGTTGCGCGCCCAGAGATGCGGGAGGACGTGCAGAGTCGCCGGGCTTGCCGAAGCATTATTGACGGAGACAACCATCAGGATGTCTTCGGGCGCAGCCTTGGCATACTCGACCGTGACGTCCACAAAGCGGTCGCCTTCTAGAACGCCTGTATCCTTAAGCTCGAATTCCGGATCGTCGCGACTGCGCGCTGCGTTGCGCCGACGCAACTCCGCATAGGGGAACTCCGCCAAGGGGTAGCGGTAGACCATACGTTGATACGCGTGGCTGGGAACAGCGTCGAGGTAGTGGTAGACCTCCTTGACGTCCTCACCATGGTTGCCCTCAGCGTTCGAGAGCCCAAACAGCCGCTCCTTTAAAAACGGATCTTTGCCGTTCCAAAGCGCCAGAGCGAGGCACCACCGCATGGACTGATCACAAAAACCAGCGATGCCGTCCTCACCCCAGCGATAGGCGCGGCTCAGGGCATGGTCGAACGGGAAGTGGCCCCAAGCGTCGCCATCGGTACTGTAGTCCTCACGAACTGTGCCCCATTGGCGTTCGCTTAGGTATGGACCCCAGCGACGCCACGGCGCGCCAGCTTTCATATCCAACAAACGGCGACCTTCCGCAGTTTGCAGCAGCTTAGGAGGCGGAGCGGTCATGCGGACAATTTTCCTAGAAACCTATACGGCGGTCGCGCGGCAGGCGTTCGCAGAGAAGAGCGGCTGAGTTTCTCGCCGCGGCCGCTCAGATGATGTGCGTGACGGCTTTGCGATGCTTCAATGCGACGGCTTCGCTAAGCCGATCTTGATGACATTGTCTGGGGCAAGCGGCGTCTCGCCTCCTGCATAAGTGGGGAATTCGCTGAGTTGGGCTGGCGTGTAGGCGACAACCTCCATGACCGGCCCGAGCAGCACCATCGCGTCAGCCGGAACGGCGATCAGCCGTGAGCCAAAGCCAAGAAAGCCACCATATTTTATGATGACTCGCACCGTCCCGTTCGCGTCGCGTACGACCTGTTCGACCTCACCCAACCAATCTTGCGTCACGCGCGGTTGCTGGACGCTCCTTTGCAGAAGATCACCCACGCGTACCGGCTGCGGGAAGCGCATGGCTGCGGATTGGGCCAGCGACATGCCATCGGGCGGCGGCATGCCCCCCGGCGCCGAGCTTTGCGCCAGGGCAAATTCATTGGACAGCAGCAAGAGGAACAACGTTGTCGACAGACAGGACTTCGCGGCGTCTGCACGGCTTCGTTTCTGCGGATGGACAAGTAGACGCCTCATCTCGCTCAGATCCCCGCAAACCACGGAAACCCACGCGACTCCCAGTAGCCGCCGGGGTACGCGTCGGTGACCTCGATCGCCGTCACCCATTTCGGATTTTTGTACCCCAACTTCGTCGACATTCTCAGCCGCAAGGGAAATCCAAATGGGTCCGCGAGCGGCTCATTGGCGTAATCGAGGGCGAGGATGGTCTGCGGGTGCAGCGCCGTCGCCATGTCGATGCTGCTGGGGTAATCGTCGGCTGTCTTGAAGGCGACGTATTTGCTCCGCAGATCGGCACCTACCCGAACCAGGAAATCGCGCAGCGGCACTCCTGACCATTGCCCTATATAATCCCAGCCTTCGACGCAAATGTGCTTGATGACCATCGAGCGTTGCGGCAGCGCGGCTAGGTCCTGCAAGGTCCACGGCTTCTTGTCCGCGATCTTGCCCGAAAGCTCCAGGCGCCACGCGCTCACGTCCACCGGCTTGACGGACATGACATCGTACTTAGCGTTGAACTTTGGAGGTTTGAGGACCATCGACGCCGGATAGGTCGGCGCGAGCTTGTTGGGATCGAATAGAAACTCTTGCACGCCGTCGTTGACGCCCGAAATCGCCAGCAGCGCATTTTGAACCGACTCCGGGCGGCTGACGTCGCATCCTGTCAGGAGGCTCAGGGCCCCTAGGGACAACCCGCCGCGTAGGAACTTCCGACGTTCCAATAGCCGCAGAATCGTACGATGATCGTCAAGGATACGGGGGTCGGGAACCCGGCGGGGACGGAAGATAGATCTCATAGCTGGGGCGCCTGCCTGTCATGTCCGGAAGGGACAACCCGAGGACCTCCTGTCAACATCGCCCACAGTGTCTCAGGAACCAGCAAGGCTAGCGTTACATGAACGATTACGAAGCCGACGAGCACCGACATCCCCGCGAAGTGCAGCGCTCGTGCGGATTGAAAGCCGCCGAACAGCGTGACCAGCCCTGAGAACTGTACGGGTTTCCAGATCGCCAGACCGGTCACCACCTGCGAGATTCCTGCCACAATGGCTACGATGTAGAGGACCTTCTGAACGGCGTTGTAGGTGTTTAAATCTTCGTGCGCGATCTTCAGGTGCAGCGTTTCCCACACGACCTCCACAATCTCTCGCATGCGGATGGGCAGCAACCGCTCCCGCAACCGCCCTGTCCAGAAACCGTAAACCAGATAAAGGAGGCCATTTATGAAAAGCAGCCACATGCCCGCGAAATGCCAATTCAGGCTCCACTCAGCGCCTTCGCCAAGGCGGAGATGGCTGCTAAAGTACAAACCTCTTATGATCACGTCATCATCATAAATGCCCCATCCCGACGTGATCATGATGAACATAGCGACGGCGTTCAGCCAATGCATGATCCTCACAGGCCACGGATGGAGGCGACGCTCGTGCATGCGCACGTCCCTTTCTGCGATGACTTGCATTTCAGCGATGACCCGCGACATTATGCTGACTTCCCTGTATCACATATAAGCCAACCGTCGGACCGGGATCCCACGTCAGTTAAGCGACAGCAGACCTTCAAGCGCGCCGCGTGTGGACGACAATCGCTAATAGCAGCGCCTCTCGCCGAGTGTTCATTTGGAGCCGTCTCACGCTTCCTGCTAGTCGCAAAGATCGGGAGGGGGCGTTTCGGGGTTTGGTAGGCTTCAGATCGGCTGGACGCGGTGCTTACGATTGTGGCGGGCCGCAGCTCTTCCGATGCGTGCCGCACAACGCCGCACGGAAGCCGCACTTGCGCGGAGATGCGCAGCAATAGCTGCCGCGCCGACGACACCAAGCCTGTGACGATCTGTTCCATCTCTTCGATCGTAGCCGATGGGGAGATAGGCGCCATTCAGAACGCGTGCTAAATCGTACCAAGTATGTGCGAGGTTTGAGATGTCGCAAATTTCAAGCTTGAGGAGACGGCCGGTCCGCGCCACAACTGCGTTTGTGGCCACAACTGAGTTCGTGCAAGACGGAGTCTCAACATTCGACCGGTTGATTGAGGCGACGCAGGTGCGGATTAACGCTTTCGCATTGCTCAACATTTCGCCCGGGTATCGACTCTGCTTTAGCGGGTCGGCTGCCCCTGTCATTCATTTTGTGCTGACGGGACAAGGCGTGTTCGAGTTTCCTGACAGACCCGCTCTCTCCGTAACAGCAGGCGACGTCGTGGTGCTTCCGCCCACCTGCCCCAAGACCATGCGGACCGGAGAGGGACCATTCATCGATGTGCGGTCAGGCGACCGCTGTCAGATGGACCTCAGTGGCCTCATCCGGGTCGACGCCGGTTCGGAAGCCGTCGCGCTGAAAATCCTTTGCGGATCTATGGGGTCGGGCGCTTCTGGCATGCATGGTTTTTTCGACAGGTTGATAGATCCGCTGCGCGACAACCTCCAGGCGTTCCCCATCGCAACGGCGGCCTTCGAACTTCTACGCAGCGAAGTCGCGGCGCCCGCGTTCGGCACGCAGGCCGTAACCGGCGCGCTCATGAAAGCGTGCCTGGCCCTCGTCATTCGCGAGCACTTGGAGGAGTTGCTGACGCTCCATGGAGTTCCCAAAGACATCGATCACGGGCAGTTAAGGCGGGCGATCTTCCATGTGCTTGACCATCCTGGAGCCGACCACAGCGTCGCAAGCCTCGGAAAGCTTGCGGGTATGAGCCGAACGAGCTTCGCACGCGCATTCATAGCCGCATTCGGAAGCAGCCCCATGGCTTTCGTCCAGAAGGTCCGCCTGCATCATGCGGCGGAATTGCTGACAACCACAACCCTACCAGTCAAGATGATCGCCGCCAGCGCCGGCCTAAGCCGAAGCCATTTCTCCCGCGCGTTCCACGCGGCTTACGGCCAGGACCCGGCTTCTTTCAGGCAAACCGCTAGTTCGGAATTGGAGTCTGACGCGAACGGCTTCCTAGATTAATTGCAGATGGCGTGGCGACGACCACTGCATCTCCGCCCCGCGCCTCAAACGATAGACGCCGGCCCAGCGCGAGCTTCGCTTGCTTGTACCTCGCCGAGAGCCAGCCGTTCCGTCGAATGGAAGACGGCTTCCTAAACTCAGCTGCTGCACGGAACGTGCCGGAAAGGCCGATGTCATGGTCGTCAACCAGGGCGGCGGGCGCCGCACATTTAGGAGAGGCTCATTCCGGGTTCCGGGGTGATGAAAACGGCCAGCGGAGTGGGGAAGATGGGCGCTGCGTCGAAATGACTCGGCTTGGAACCCTTTCGCGGACCGCAATTGACTGAATCCATATGGCTCTCGACTGATTCGCGAGAGGTTGGAGCCATGAGCGTTCTGATCAATTTGTCGGCACTACTCGATGACGAGAAATGTTTCGAAGTTGTGCGTGAAACGCGTTGGTCGCAGGGCGTCCGCTGTCCCAAGTGCGGCGGCGAACATGTCGTGCGCAACGGCCATGACGACACGCAGCCTCATCGCCAGCGCTATCTTTGCAACGATTGCCAGGCTCGTTTCGACGACCTCTCGGACACGGCGCTGGCCGGCCATCATCAACCGCTGCGCGTTTGGATCTTATGCCTGTATTTCATGGGGCTGAATCTCTCCAACCGACAAATCGCACGGGAGTTGAGCCTGAATGAAAATGACGTGCAGGAGATGACGATGCAGTTGCGCGAAGGGCTGACCGCCAAGACTGCGCCGGTCGTCTTGTCAGGCGACGTCGAGATCGACGAGGTTTATATCGTCGCCGGTCACAAGGGCAATCCCGCCGCCGTCGAAAAAAAGGCCGCAAGGGCCGACGCAACAGATTGAAGGGCGCGCCCGGACGCGGAACGCTCGAAAAAGAAAAACCGGCAATTCTCGGCATGATCCAGCGCGGCGGCCAAGTCGTCCTGAAGATGCTGGCCAATGTTCAGCAGACGACGATCAAGTCCATCATCGAAGCCGGCGTCGCCAAGGGCGCGTTGATCCATACCGACGAATACGACATCTACGCCCGATTGCCCGCATGGGGATACGAGCACAAGACCGTTTGCCACGGACGTGGCGAATATGCGCGCGACGAGGACGGCGACGGCTTTCATGAAATCCACGTCAACACGATGGAGGGCTTTTGGTCGCTGCTGCGTTCATGGCTGAGACCACATCGCGGCGTCGCCCAAGAAAAGTTGCCCCTCTACCTCGCGTTCTTCCAGTTCGTGCACAGCGCCAGAAAACGTGGAAAAGCGCTCCTGACGGCGCTCGTCGAAGCAATCGTCGCTCCATCACCCCGGAACCCGGGATGAGCCACGACAATTAGGCGCGTAGCTTTCTCCTCGCTACTCGACGCTCGCCCAATTTGGCCAGTTTAATTGTCGATAAGCGGCCACCGTAATTGTCGCTCTGCACCTCTTGACCAAAACCGATACTCTAGAGCTTCCCGACCGAGAGAAGCTCGCTCAGCAGCCGATTGGGGAACCGCCGCTTCTGCACGATGGCGTAGAACGTCTCCGTGACCTCGGGTATCCGGCAGTGCTCGACGAGGACACCCGCCTCAAGCTCGTCGCGGACGACAATTGGAGGCACGAGGGTCACGCCCTCCCGTTCACGGGCGAGCAGACGCAGCATCGCCATGTCGTCGACTTCGGCCAGGATGATGGGTCTTATCCCGGCGAGCTCGAGCACCCGATCGAAGGCGACGCGAATATCGCTGTCCAGGCTCGGCAAAAGAATCGGTTCCGACCGGAGATCGTCGGGAAATTTGAACTTGTGCCCATCGGCACGCGGATGGCCCACCAAGCTCACGGGCTGCTCGTTGAGCAAATGATTGCGCAAGGACGAGCGGGCGTCGCGCGGCGCGGCGCTGTTGGCCAGGACCACGTCGATGGCGTGCGCCTCCAATTGCGTGAGCAGATCGCGAATGTTGCCTGAGCGGACGATCAATTCGACATCCGATCGGCCGACCAGGGGCCGGAGGAATTCGAGCTGGAAATTCCTCGACAGGGTCGTCAGGGCGCCGACACGGAGAACCTGACGGGTAGCCAGCGGCTGTCCCCGCAGGGTGCTCATGAGTTCGTCGCCGGCCTTGAACACCGTGTCGGCGTAGTCGAGCGCGATCTGTCCGGCCTCTGTCAAAATGAGCTTCCTGCCGACGCGCTCGAAAAGCGGATGGCTCATCTGGTGCTCAAGCTTCTGAATTTGAACAGAAAGAGCCGACTGGGACAGGTTCATGCGCTCGGCCGCCCGCGTGAGGCTGCCCTCGTGAGCCACCACCCAGAAGTAGCGCAGGTGATTGTAGTTCAGATCTCTCATTTCGTTCTATTAAAACGAACGACTTTGCCAAAACAATGAATTTTTTTCCGATTTCGTCATCAGGTACCAACGTCCCCGAACAGTCACTGTCTTTGAAGGGGGCTCTCGTGCAGCACTTCCTCGCGCCGCTGTCGGCGCCCGTTCCGCTGCTTCTCGCCGGAGCAATCGGCTTCCTCGATCGTGGTCGGCGGCCGAAACTCAGCCCCTTACTGGCCGAAATCGCTTCGCTCCTCGCTTTGCTCGCGGCGATCTTGTCAGCCGGGGGCCTGATCCTCTTCGGAGCTGTCGAAAGTCCCGTCCTCGTGTTCAAAGGATTCGGTCCGTCGGTCAGGCTCGACGCTGTAAGCGCGACCATGTTGCTGCTGGTGACGTTCGTCGGCTGGATCGTCGTCCGCTATGCGCGGACCTACCTGGACGGCGAGGCCCGCCAAGGCGCCTTCACCGGATGGCTTTGCTTGACACTGGCGTCGGTGGCGCTCCTCGTGACCGCCGGCAATCTGTTCCAGCTGGTGATCGCTTGGATCGCCACCAGCCTGTTTTTGCACCGGCTGCTGCTGTTCTATCCGCAGCGCATCGCCGCGCAGCGGGCGGCGCGGAAGAAGTTCATCACCGCGCGGCTCGGCGATGCCGCGCTCCTCGGCGGCGCGTTCTTGCTGGCCGCCGCTTACGGGACATCTGACGTGGGGACGATCCTTGCCGCCGCGAAATTGGGCGCGGGTGGAGGGCTCGCCATCGCCGCCGCCGGCTTTCTGGCGATCGCCGCGGTGTTCAAGTCGGCCCAGTTTCCCGCCCACGGCTGGCTCACTGAGGTGATGGAAACGCCGACGCCGGTGTCGGCGCTCCTCCACGCCGGCGTCATAAATGCCGGCGGCTTTCTGCTGATCCGCTTTGCCGACGTCATGCTGCTGGCGCCCGGCGTGCTTGCCGCGCTGGTCATGATCGGCGGGTTCACCGCGCTTTTCGGCAGCCTGGTCATGCTGACCCAGCCCGCGGTCAAGACATCGCTCGCTTGGTCGACGGTGGCCCAGATGGGGTTCATGATCTTCGAGTGCGGCCTGGCGCTCTTCCCGCTGGCGCTGCTCCACATCGTCGCCCACTCGCTCTACAAGGCGCACTCCTTCCTAGCCTCCGGCGGCGCCGTTGAGCGCGTGGCTGCGATCCGCAGGCCTGGCCCGGTCGCCGTGCCAAAGGCCGGCGCCGTGGCGCGCGCTTTCCTGTCGGCGCTCGCCATCTATATCCTTGTCGGGGCTTGCTTCGGTTTCGAACACAAGTCGCCTCAGGCGATCGCGCTCGGCGCCATATTGATCTTCGGCGTCGCCTATATGCTGGCGCAAGGGTTCGCCGACGCGGCGCCCAGAGCGCTGACACGGCGCACAGCTGTCTATGCCGTGGCGACCTCGGTCGGCTACTTCGCCCTTCAGTGGGCGGCGACCGCGATCACCGCGAATGTCCTGCCACCGCCGCCGGCGCCTGGTCCGCTCGAATGGGCGCTGATCGCACTGACGGCCGTAAGCTTCGGCCTCGTCGCCATCGTGCAGTCCATGTTTCCCCTCTGGGCCAGCCACCCCGCCGCCGCTGGCCTGCGCGTGCATCTTTCGAACGGACTTTACGCCAACGCGGTCTTCGACCGGCTGATCGGCGCCTGGTCCATCCGCAGCCCGTCCTAACCCGCTAGGAAAGCAATCATGACCACGGACAACCTCTCGACCTGGCCCGCCCCGCAAGCGTTGAAGCTGGCCATCGATCGCGCCGCCCGCGCGGCGCCGCCCGCCTGGCCTTTGGCTTCCAGCGTCGCGGTCAATCCGTTTCTTGGGCAAGCCGACGAGCCCCTCGCCAAGGTCGGCGCGCGGCTCGCAAGGGTGGCCGGCGCCGCCGTCACCATGCCCCGGAGCTGGTATGCTCAGAAGATCGCCACAGGCGTGATCAGTGACGCTGACCTTTCGGACGCTCTGGCGAGCGTCTCGGCGGGGCCGAGACCTGCGGATGCTACGGCCCTAAAGGCCGCTGCCGGCGTCGAAGCGCCACCGCCAAAAGCGCTTCCGACCGTCGCCGACCTGGCGGCGCGCGCGTCCGGCGTCGATTGGCCGGGGATGATCGCCGAACGCTTCGGAGCCTGGGCCGCCGGCTATTTCGACGAAGGGCAGGCGCTGTGGGCGGCGCCTAAGGGCAAGGGCGCCTACGCCGCCTGGCGGGCGACCGCCACCCACGACCTAACGCCCGAAATCGCTGGGCTCCCTAACTTCGCCCTGCACGTATCGGAGGCGCCGGAGACCGCCTCAGCTGTGGTCGAACGCGTCGTCACTCGGCTGGGATTGGAGGCGGACGCCGCTGAGACCTACTTCCATCAGATGCTCATGACGCTTGGCGGCTGGGCGCAGTATGCCCGCTACGCGCTATGGCAGGCCGAGCTCGCCGGCGGCGCGGACGAGACGATCACCGATTTCCTGGCGATCGGGCTGATCTGGGAAGAAGCGCTGTTTCTGCGTTACGACGCCAAAATCGCGGAGGCTTGGGCGAGCGTGCGGAGGGCGCATGCCGCGCCCCTTGCGCCGACGCTCGATGGCGCAATCGACGCCGTTCTTCAGGAGGCCGCCGAGAGAGCCGCGCAACGGGCTTTGGCGCAGACGCTGGCAGGACAGGCTCCACAAGCGCGCGATGGCCGACCCGCGCTCCAGGCCGCATTTTGCATCGATGTTCGTTCGGAGGTGTTGCGCCGGGCGCTGGAAAGCCTCGATCCCCGGATCCAGACCATGGGCTTCGCCGGCTTTTTCGGTCTTACCACCGCGCATCGGCGCTTCGCCTCGGACGTCGAGGAACGGCGGCTGCCGGTTCTGCTCAATCCCGCACTCAGGTCGTGCTCCGGCGGCCCCGATGTGCATGCGAAGGATCAGGTCACCCGGTTCAAGGCGCGCGCAAAGCGCGCCTGGGGCCGTTTCAAGCTCGCCGCCGTCTCATCTTTCGCCTTCGTCGAGGCGACCGGTCCTGTCTATGTCGGCAAGCTCCTGACCGATGCGTTGGGCCTGCAGGGCGCTCAACCGCCAAGCGACCCGCCGCCTCGGCTCGATCCCGCGCTCGACCCTGCGGCCCGGGTGACGGCGGCCGAGACCATACTGCGAGCGATGTCCCTGACCCGCGATTTCGCACGGCTGGTGCTGCTGGCCGGTCACGGCGCCAACGTCGTCAACAATCCTCATGCCAGCGCCCTGCATTGCGGCGCCTGCGGCGGCTATTCCGGAGAGGTAAACGCCCGGCTGCTCGCGTCGCTCCTGAACGATGTTGAGGTGAGAGAGGGACTCGCAATCAGCGGCGTGGAAATACCCGACGACACGCTGTTTGTGGCGGCGCTGCACGACACAACCACGGACGACGTGACCCTCTATGACGAGGATCATCCGTCCGCCGCCCGCCGAAGCGACCTCGAGAAGGCGAGAGCCTGGCTGGCTTCTGCGGGCAAGATCGCCCGGACAGAACGCGCCCTTCGCTTGCCGCGGGTCGCAAGCGAGGCCGCTCTTCATCGCAGAAGTCGCGACTGGTCCGAGATCCGACCCGAATGGGCGCTCGCCGGATGCCAGGCCTTCATAGCCGCGCCACGCAGGCGCACCGATGGCAAGAGTCTGGAGGGGCGGGCCTTCCTGCATGACTACGACTGGAAGCAGGACAAGAGCTTCAGCGTTCTCGAGCTGATCCTGACCGCTCCGGTCGTCGTGGCGAGCTGGATCAGCCTGCAATATTATGGATCGACCGTCGCGCCCGATGTTTTCGGGGGCGGCAATAAGCTCCTACACAATGTCACCGGCGGGATCGGTGTGGTCGAGGGCAATGGCGGGCTCCTGCGCGTCGGCTTGCCCTGGCAATCGGTGCATGACGGCGAGCGCTATGCGCACGATCCGCTGCGCCTCTCGGTCTGCATCGAGGCGCCGCGCCAAGCAATGTCGGAGATCCTTGGCCGGCACGCCGGCGTGCGGACCCTGTTCGACAATGGCTGGCTGCACCTGTTCGCCCTGGACGAGGCCGGGCGCATGGCCTGGCGTTACGCGGGCGATCTCAAATGGTCGACGACGGGAGACCCCGACGCCCCTCACGCATCGCGGCCTCTCGAAATGGCTGTCTGACCCCGTGCCCTGCCAGCCCCGCAGTGCGAACTCCGGTCAGGAGCCAGGGTCATGACCCGAGCCGCAAACCATCTCGCCGCGCTGGAGTCGGAGGCGATCCACATCATCCGTGAAGTGGTTGCCGAAGCGCGAAACCCGGTGATGCTGTTCTCGGCCGGCAAGGACTCGACGGTGATGGCGCATCTCGCCATCCGAGCCTTCTTTCCGGGTACGCCACCATTTCCCTTGCTCCATGTCGACTCGACCTGGGAATTCCGATCGCTGATCGAATTTCGGGACGCTTTCGCCTGGAAGCACGGCTTGCGTCTCATCGCGCACGCCAATGAGGAGGGACGAGCCGCAGGCATCAACCCGTTCGACCACGGGGAGCGGTACACCACGGTCATGCGCACGGAGCCGTTGAAGGCGGCGCTCGATGCCGGCGGCTACGACATCATCTTCGGCGGGGCTCGCCGCGACGAAGAGAAGTCGCGCGCCAAGGAGCGGATCGTCTCGATCCGGAACGCGGCGCACGCTTGGGAGCCTCGCCAGCAGCGCCCCGAGCTCTGGAATGAACCGCGCCGGGTTTGCCGGAGGCTCCGACCTTTGAGAGGATGGAGCGATGGAAAACCGGAAGACGAGCAAGAGCTATTCGCCCGAGTTTCGGGCGCGCGCGGTTCGCATGGTGCAGGAGCACGGGGGCGAGCACGCTTCGCAATGGGCGGCGATCACGTCGATTGCGGGCAAGATCGGCTGCAACGCGGAGACGTTGCGGCTGTGGATTCGGCAATCGGAAAGAGATAACGGCAAGCGCGGCGGCCTGACGACGAGCGAGACCGAGCGGATCAAAGCTCTGGAG
>JAJXZC010000065.1 GCA_021780275.1 Pseudomonadota bacterium | reverse complement strand
CAATATCATGCGCTCGAACGGCGCAACGCTCCGCCTGGTTTCGGGCGAAACGGACCGGAGCTTCGGGAGGGAAGCGGTCGAGCGGGCCGCCGAGCGGGCAACTTCGACGACGGTCGAGGACAGCGAGGAGATGTTGCACGGACAGCTCGGAGGCGTTCTGCCTGATGCGCATCAATTCGAATTCCGCGTCGGGGCGCCACAGGGCACAATACGAGGACGCATTGATCGTGCACTCACCGCCAACGAACTTTCACGCTACAACCGCGACTGGGTTAATGTCGACGCTGTCGCACGTGTGCGAGTGAAGCGGGTTCGTCGCAACGACGCCGTAGTCCGCGAAACCTTTACGCTTACCGGCCTTGAAGCGCCCTGACGACATTCGGCTCAATCACACCAACGGACGCGTCCGGCGCGCAGCCAGAAATGCGAACGACATCCAGTCTTGCGCCAGACCGAGGGCGAAAGGCTTGGCCGACCCTTCGCATCAACGACCAAATCCCACCGCGGCTTCGCTTCAGGGATGACCAGAAGTTCGATCGTTGATCGACATCCGCAAGGACAACGAAGTCCAACGCACCAGTCTTCGTCTCCTTCACGCGCCACGACAAGATCGCGCCATGGCAGCTTCGGCGGAAGGCTGTCGCCTTCAACGACGCGGAGACGCCGCACGGGCGCTAGCCACTCCCACAACCCTCGCCACCTTCGCCGCAAAGTCATGACCGTGATTTCTCGCGACGAGCACTGAACATCGGAAGTCCGAGCAGCGGTTCGCGCCCGCCTCGGCCAAGCATCGTCTGCGAGCTCGATGTGAAGGAGTCTTCCGAGACATAATCCTCCTCACACGCGGCCAGGCTGAACGTGGTCCGCGCATAGAGCCGGTTGGCATCGAGCCGAAACGGATAGGCCCGCGCAATGAACTCGTTTACGCAGGCCGATGCCGCGCGCATATTGAGGGTGATGACGGCTGGCGCTTCCTCGATTGCGCCCTTGATGTAACCTGCTTCGAGCTCCTGCCGATGCGCGTCCGGCGCCACCCGGCGCAGATACTCGGCCCGAAGGCTTTCGGGCGTGTAGACACCGCGGTCGCACAGCGTCGCGCCGCCCGGCTGCACATAGTCGATGCGACCGCAGACATCCCCGATCGCGATGCCGTCGGGGGTCTTGCGCGCCGGGATCGTCACTCCGACATCGAAGACGGGGATGAGGAACGCCGCGCCGATCAGATCGACGATCTGGCGCGCTTCCAGGGTATCTACACAACAGAACAGCACGTCGCAGCCCGCCGCGGCGATCACGCCCTTGCGGGTCGCGATCGATGCGTCGACCGGATCAACCACGCCAGGGCCGCGATAAGCCTCGACGGCCGCAGCGAACATCTCGACCTTCTTGCGTCGGATGACTGCGTCAGCCAGCGTCGAATTCAGGATCCGGTTGAGGTTGCGGCGCTCGATGTGATCGAAATCGATCGGCACGATCTTCCCAAAGCCTAGTCGCGCGGCCTGCTCGCCGACTATTGAGCCCGTGCCCGACACGCCGATCACGCCAGCGGTCAGGTCGCCAAGCTCGCGGCTCATATCGCTTGTAAACGCGACCGGGCGGCGCGCCGGACCAAAGAGCGTCGCGCCAGCGTTCGAGAAATACTGCAGATCGTCACCGGCCACCGTCACAAGGTCGATCGTGAAGGCGCGCATATCGGCCTCATAGAGCCGCCCACGCACGGCGCCGTCCGCCGTCATGATCGCCGATCCGTGTCGGTCTCCACACGCCGCAAACAGCGACGGTAACACGTTCCGGTCGCTTTCATCGTCGACCTCGGAAAACGCGAACAGCCCGCCCGGATGCGCATGCATTAGGACGATGGTCAGTCCTTCGCTCTCAGCCGGGTCAATCGCTTCCTCGAGATACGCCCCCGGCCAAGTTATCGCGTCGCGCGCGCGTCGGCATCGATCATGCGACACGAGGATCATGTCGCGTGCAATGAGACGATCGCGCGGTCCGACGCCACGTGTACAGACTAGTAGAGCGGCGGCCTCAAGCCCGTCACCTGGAAAGAGGTGTCGCTTGAGCGCCGCATGCATCAAGCCGGAAAGCGCGAGCGTGACGGCGGGTTTCATTCGCCGACCTCCTTGCCAAGCGCCGCCTCGACCAGCATCAGCTGGGTGCTGACGTTGTCAGTCGCCGGATTCCAGGCAAGGCTGCCGCGATTGCGCGACCAGCCATGAAATTCCCGGTCGTCGATCGAGCCGCGCATCTGTGTGCTGTCGATCGTGCGTCCCGAGGCGAGCGCAAGCGGCGGATAAGCATAAAACCCATAAATCTGCGCGCCCGGATAGGTCGGCGGGATTTCCAGAGCCAGCAAAGTGTGGAGGACGCTGTAACCGCGCGGTAGCGGATAGTCATGAATCAGGAGCCATCGCCGCTCCAACTGTTCGACCGTCTCCCAGCGCAGCCCAAGGCGCGCGAGATGGTCATGATCCGCATCGAGCAGATCGAAATCCCGGCGAGGCGCCCACGGCGCCTCGCCATTGTTGACCTCGTTCGGCGTCAGCCGCAGCTTCTCAATGCCCGGTGTGCGCAGATCGATCGTATCGTTGAGCGTGACGGGCCGCTTCGGCTGGCCCGCGATCTTGAGAAAGATCTGCCAGCCCTGGTCGGGGTTGAACCCGGCGCGGGCAATGGCGTCGCGGACACCGATAGTCGGCGCCTCGACGTCGAGGATCACACCCTGGACATTGAGCTTCCAGTATTTGATCCGGGTCACGAATGACTCGACACCGGCTGCGTCGAGATCAACGAGATAGTCGTGGCCGATGGCGCGGTCGGCCGTTTCACTCTGCTCGAGGAAGATGCCCTTGTCCGCCGGCACCTGCCCCAGCTTGCGCAAAAGGCCACCTGACACGACACGGCAAGGCCAGTCGAAGCGCTGGCCGTCGATCGTAAGCCGGTAGCTGCGATCGCTCTCGACGATCACGAACCGACCTTCGGCATGCCTCAGGTCGACGGTCTCGTCGGGCCGGACGTCTTCCAGGTCGCCATTTGACAGAAGCTGCAGCACACTCACCTGCTGCGCGGGCTTGAAGCCCGCTGCCGCCGCGAGTTGTGCTCCAGTCGGGGTCAAATCCTCGATCGGGACCGAGCGAAAGGTGAGCGTCGCATCGGCAATTTCGATGTGCTGACGGTTCTGACCGCGGTCGACCGCGGCCTCCGAAACAATGTCCATTGGGGTAACTCCATAGTTCCCGGCCAAGCGCCGATTGAATGCTAAGATAAGTGTGCGTGCTAACTATGTCAAGCATTCACTTCGCACGCTTGACATATCAAGCAATCTGGCCCATATCTATCGAGCCGGACTCTGCGTCCGGGAGCCACACGTAGAGGAGCATCGATGCCCGATGACAAACCGATGGAGACGCAAGCCAAACCCGAACTCGGACCATTTCTGAAGAAGGCGCGCCAAGACATGCAGATTTCGCTGCGCGAGGTTGAA
>JAJXZC010000123.1 GCA_021780275.1 Pseudomonadota bacterium | reverse complement strand
GGCCAGGGGACGATGGGACGTCTCTTCCTGGCAGGAGGCGGTGCCTTCTTCGGCTTCTACCTGCCGAACGTCTTCGTACAAAACGTCATCTCGCGGCGACAGGAATCGATCAAGAAGGCCTTCCCGGACGCGCTCGACCTTCTGCTGATCTGCGTCGAATCCGGCATGTCCATCGAGGCGGCCTTCCAGAAGGTTGCAGGCGAAGTGGGCAGCCAGTCGGTGGAACTTGCCGAAGAGCTGACCGTGACGACCGCTGAGCTTTCCTATCTGCCCGAGAGGCGCAAGGCCTACGAGAACCTCGCCTTGCGCACCGGACTTGACGGCGTGAAGGCGGTGGTGACGAGCCTCATTCAGGCGGAGCGTTACGGTACGCCGCTTGGAACGGCGCTTCGCGTCATGGCGCAGGAAAACCGCGACATGCGCATGATGGAAGCCGAGAAGAAGGCGGCGGCCCTGCCGCCAAAGCTGACCGTGCCGATGATCGTTTTCTTCCTGCCTGTGCTTTTCTGCGTCATTCTCGGCCCGGCAGTGATCAAGGTCTTGCATCTGGCCTGAGCGGCAAGGCTGACACCGGCAAATGAAAAGGCGCCTCGAGAGGCGCCTTTTTCGTGTGCGGATGTTCGCTTGTCAGTGAAGCGACGTGGTTGTCGCGGGCGGCATTTCGGACACCTGATCCGATGCTGACGCTGAGGCCGAAGTCGGCTTGTCGAGTTGTTCCATCTGCTTCCACAGAGCGGGCTGGGTCAGCATTTCGCGCAGATAGGCGATGTTGTTCTCCGCGACCTCCGCAGGCAGGTCGGAGCGCGCAAGGCGGGAAGCCTCGTCGAAATTGCCCTTGAGGCCAAGCACGACGGCGAGGTTCTGCCGGGCGCTCGCGGTTGCGCGAGGGTCGGCCACGGCCTGCCTCAGAGATTGTTCTGCGTGGTCGAGGTCGCCCTGCAGCGCATAGGAAAGGCCGAGATTGGTAAGGACGGAGGGATTGCCGGGGTCGAGCTTCAGCGCGGCCTTGTATTTCTCCTGCGCCTCGGCGTAGCGGCCCGTCTGGTCGAGCGCGACGCCGGCGGCGGAGAGAATGGTCCAGTCCTTTGGCGCGAGCGCGGCGGCGCGGTTGAGCACGGGAACGGCCTGATCGGCGCGCCCGCTTGCAGCCAGCACCTTGCCATATTCGGCCTGCACGCCTGCGCTCTCGCCATGAAGAGCCTGGGCGCGCTGCATCACGGTTCCAGCCTGGTCGATGGAACCTATCTGGCGCAACGCTTTGGAATAATTGACGGCGGTATCGGGATCGTCCTCCTGGCGCTCATAGAGGTTACCCCAATAAGCGGCGGCGGAGACATAATCCCCCGTCTTGGTAGAGGTGATGGCGGCCTCGCGCAGCGCTGCGGCGTCCTTCGGGGGCGTCTCGTTGCTCGCGGTCTTTTCGCTGCTGGCCTGACTGCTCTTGCCTGTATCGGCGGCGTGGTCTTGCGTCGTCGCGCAGGCTGACAGCGCGAGCAATGCGGCAAGCGCCGTCGAAGCCATAAGAAGGCGGGCGGTCCCCGAGCGGGCGTTCAATGTCTTGATGTCGTCCATAGGTCTACGTGTCCTGACTTGGACCTCTACCGATCGAAGTCGATTTTGAACGAACACCCGTCAAGAAAGCCTTAATTATAAGTTCCGGCGGATTACCTCGCTTTTCGACGCTACTCTGGCAAGCTGACGATAGAGTGGGGCACGATGCGTCGCCCGCGAGGCGGAGGGAGGAGGCCTAGCCGAATGGACTTTCGGTCGAGCTTCAGGACCTGGGCAGGAGAAGCGGCGAAGCACCCGCTCGCGGGCTGGGTCATCGGCGGTGTGGCGCTGGCTTTGACCGCTGGGCTTCTCGCGCTGCTTTACGAGCGCGCGCCCGTGGCTCTTGACGAGGGGGCGGAGAGGATCACTTTCTTCCGTATCGGCGCAGGCGCTTCAGACAGTCCCTATTTTGGCCTGGGCCGGAGGCTCGCGGCGATCATCAGCCGTCCGCCCGATGCCGGCCCCTGCGAGCCTGCGAGTCCCTGCGGCGTCGAAGGGTTGGTCGCGGTGGTCAAATCCTCTTCGGGCTCTGTCGCCAATATGCGGGCGGTGAGCGCCGGGCATTTCGAATCCGCCCTTGTGCGCTCGACCACGCTTGTCGAGGCGTGGCGCGCGACGGGGCCCTTCGGCGGCGAGAAAAGGCTTACCAATCTGAGGGCGATCGCCAGTATTCGCCGCGAGGCGGTGCATCTCGTCGCGAGCCGTGGTGCGAATATCCGCACGCTGGCCGATCTCGCGGGCAAGCGCATATCGGTGGGCGGCAAGGGCTCCGGAACGGCCGACCTTGCGCTGAGGATTTTGCGCGGCTACGGGCTGATGGCGAAGAATGTCGAGATCGTGCGAGAGGACCCTGAACGCGCATCGGACATGATGCTTCACGGCCAGCTCGATGCATTCTTTCTGATTGCCGCTGTGCCGGACCCTCTCGTCGCCGATCTCGCTGCGCGTGGCGCGATCGACCTCGTGCCGATAGACGGTCAGGCGACGGCAACGCTCGTCGCATCCAATCATGAATTGGGCCCCCTCCATATCGAGGCGGATGCCTATCGCTTCATGCCGGCCTACGACACGCTGGCGCTCAGCGCCGTCTGGGTCTGCAACGCCAGCGCCGATCCCACCCTTGTCCATGACATGGCCAAGGCCCTCTTCGAGCCGGGCAATCGCGAATTTCTGCCCGCCGCCGACGAGATGCCACCCTTGCCGAAAAAGCACGACAAGGCGGCGGAAGATGCAGCGCGCCAAAAGCTTATGGTAGAGGCGGTTGCCGATCTGCCGATCCCGCTTCATCCGGGCGCAAAACGTTTCTATCGCGAAGAGGGCGTACTGACGGAAAAGTGAGCCTCAGGCGCGGGCGGCCATTTCGAGCTTTGCTCCCTCTTCCCACTCGAAGAAGGCGGGGAGCGCCAAAAGCCTGTCCATATAGGTTCGGGCGAGCCCGTCATCGCCGAGCTTCGCGAGGTCGACATCGTAAGTGCGGAATCGTGTCGCCACCGGCAGATACATCGCGTCGGCGATGGTGAAGTGGCCGAAAAGGAATCCATCGTCCCGCGCGGCGTTGTGCCCATAGCGGCTGCGGAGCGCATGCCAGATTCCGACAATGCGTCGCGCATGGGTGAGCGCGCCCTCGCTGTGGCCCTCGCCCGGATAGCGGTTGATGATGTCCATGGGCATGTCGCGGCGCAGGTCCGTGAAGCCCGAATGCATTTCGCAAGCCGCGCTCCGCGCCTGCGCTCGTTCAGGCAGGTCTGTCGGCCAGAGCTTCTTCTCGGGAAAGAGATCGGCGAGCGTTTCGCAGATGGCGAGGGAGTCGGATACGATATTGCCGTCCCACTTGAGCACCGGAACGAGGCCTGACGGCGAGTGCGAAAGCGCCTGCGCCTTGGTGTCTTCCTGACGCAGGCGGATATGCGCTTCGCGGAAGGGAATGCCCGTCACCTTC
>JAJXZC010000760.1 GCA_021780275.1 Pseudomonadota bacterium | reverse complement strand
ATTTGAGCGAAACCACGCTCGGCAGCTGCATCTCGAAGCTTGGCGAGCGGACGAAAGTCTCGTAGCTCGACACGATATTCACGCGGTCCATGAAGACCGCCTTGATCGTGTCCTGCCAGGACCAGAGCGAGAGAGGGTAATAGCTGAGCGGCCTGTAATCCGCATTCAGCACAAGGGCCGGACAACTATCCGGATTGGCAAACGAACCGTGCACGCTGCCCTCCTGGGATCGCATCGGTCCCAACAAGGACCGCGTCCCGAATTGTCACTTACCTTACTATATCTAGTGCAACGGCTTTGTGAAGCCACTTGAGCTATTCCCGGAAATCTCAAACCGCTGCCGCAAAGGCGTCCATGAGAAACTGCCCGCCAAGGTCGAGACCTTCGGGGTCGATGCCATGGCCGAGCCCGCGCGAGACATGCCAGCGCACGGCGAGCCCCGCCGCCCCCAGCACCTCGGCGGCGTCATGCATCCGCGAGACGGGGAGCAAATCGTCCATGTCACCATGGATGAGGAAAACCGGCGGACGGCAGGTCATTTCAGCTTCGAGCCTCTCTCCGCCCGCAAGCGCGCCCGAATAGCCAAGAATCGCGACGGGCGCTTTCCGGCGCCGGAGCCCCACATGAAGCGACATCATGGTGCCCTGGCTGAAACCCACCAGCGCAAGCCGCGACTCGTCGAGCCCATGCCGCTCAAGCTCCTCGTCGATGAAACGGTCGAAGATCGGGGCGGCGCCCAGAATGCCGCGCATGATCTCGTCCGGGTCGAGCCGCGAGATCGGAAACCACTGATAGCCGAAGCCGACATCGCAGCGCTCCGGCGCATTGGGCGCGACGAAGGCGGCATTTGGCAGAAGCTTCTGCCAATAGGGCGCGAGGCTGATGAGGTCGTTACCGTCCGCGCCATAACCATGGGCGAGGATCACGAGCTGTTCCGCCTTGCCGCTTGCCGCCGGCACTGAAGGCCCCGTCAATATCGCCATTACCGATCCTCGTTCGCGTCGCGCACTTCGTTTATAAGGGGGCCGAGTGTAGGCCGAGACACGGAGCTTTCAATGGCGCTCGACGGTGGTGAAAAAAAGCGCGACGTGATCCGCTTCGCGCCGAGCCCCAATGGCTGGCTGCATCTCGGCCATGCCTATTCGGCGATCTTCGCCCATGAAACCGCGAAGTCGCTCGGCGGCCGCTTCCTGCTCCGCATCGAGGACATAGATATCGGCCGCTGCCGGCCTGAATATGAGCAAGGCATCTATGAAGACCTCGCCTGGCTCGGCCTCGACTGGGAGCGTCCCGTGCGCCGCCAGTCCGAGCACTTTGCCGATTACGAGGCGGCCTTGAAACGCCTGCGCGACATGGCGGTGGTCTATCCCTGCTTCGCAACGCGCAAGGAAATCCACGACGCCATCGAAGCCTCGGGCATCGGGCACGCGCGCTGGCCGGTCGATCCGGACGGCGCGCCGGTCTATCCCGGCCTCTACAAGGACCTAGCCCCCGCCGAACTCAATCGCCTGATGTGGGAGGGCCGCACCTATGCCTGGCGGCTCGACATGGAAAAGGCGCTGGCACTGGCCGAGGAAAAGGCGGGCGGCCCCATCACCTTTCTCGAAGAGGCGGGCGGGCCCCGCGGCCAGCACGGAAGGCTCCCCATCGACCCCATGCTCTTCGGCGATGTCGTCATCGCGCGAAAGGACGTGCCGACGAGCTACCACCTCGCGGTCACCGTCGATGACGCCATTCAGGGCGTCACCTGCGTCACACGCGGACAGGACCTCTTTCCCGCCACCTATGTTCACCGTGTCCTGCAAGTGCTGCTCGGCCTGCCGGAACCGCGCTACCGACACCACCCTCTGGTCCGCGACGAAACGGGCCGCCGTCTTTCCAAAAGCGCGAAGGACATGGGGCTGCGCGAATTGCGCGCGCAAGGAACGACACCTGCCGAAGTGCGCCGTCTCGCTGGTATCTAGCCTCTCTGGCCCGTTTTCTGCTCCCGCGAAGCGGAAGCCGCAGCCCGCGTCCCATCCGGGGACGGGGAACACGGAGAGCATGGTAAATGACCGCCGCAAAGCCACGTATCGACTGGGTCGACGCCGCCAAGGGTCTCACAATGACACTCGTGGTGATGAAGCACGCGACCTATAACGACGCGGTGGCGCTCAACCATGTGCCTTATCTCTTCAACATCCTGTGCGAATTCACCATTCCCTTCCGCATGCCGCTCTTCTTCCTCGTCGCGGGGCTTTTCGCCATGCGCGCGCTGCGAAGCGACTTCAGGAGCTTCATCGACGGCAAGGTGCTGCACTTCGTCTATTTCTACCTGCTCTGGTCCGTGATCCAGATCGGGCTCAAGATCGCGCTGCCGCATGACAGCGAATGGGCGGTCACCTACAGGGATCTGCTGCTCATCCCCTTCGAGCCCTTCGGCCTGCTCTGGTTCATCTATGAACTCAGCATCTTCTTCGTGCTGATGCGCCTCCTGCGCGACGCGCCCAAAGCCCTCGTCATCGGCGCGGCGCTGGCCCTCTATTTCGCGAACGTCCAGACGGGATGGACGATCCCCGACGAATTCGCGCACCGCTTCATCTTCTTCGTCTCCGGCGTCTATGGCGCGCCCTATGTCTTCCAGATGGCGGAATGGGCGCGGACGCATGTCGCGGCGGCGCTTGGCGCAAGCGCGGCGATGTTCATCGCAGTCGGGCTTATCGTCTTTTCGGGCGCGGTCGATATTCGCGCGATGGAATTGCTGACTGGCTATGTCGGCGGCGCGGCGACGCTGATGTGTGTCGCAATGCTGGTCGCACGGGGCTGGGGTGCGCCGCTCACCTATATCGGCTCGCGCTCGCTCTATGTCTTCCTCGCCTTCTTCCTGCCCATGGCGGCGACACGCATCGCCTTGCTGAAGCTTGGCGTGACGAATGGCGATCTGCTTACGCTTGCCTGCATCGTCATGGCGGTCGGTACGCCGCTTCTCGCCTATCGCATCGTGAAGGATACACCGCTCGCTTTCTTCTTCGTGCGCCCGCAGGCCTTCCGCCTGAAAGCGCAGGCGACGGCCAGCGAGGCCACGGCGGCTGCCTGATCGTCAGGGCCTGAAGGTGCTGAGCAGAAGCGTCAGCGTAATCGCGCTCATCGCTGTCGAGATCAGCACCGCGCTCGACGCCGTGGCGGGCGCCATGCGATAGCGGCCCGCAAGGATCGATGAATAGACGCCCGTGGGCATACCTGCCAGCACCGTTGCCACCGCAACCCAGAGCGGCGGCAACCCGAACACATATTCGGTCATCGCGAAAACAAGCAGCGGATGCACGACGAGCTTGAACGTCGCCGTCATGCTGGCGGTCGCGATGGCCGCACGCAGGTGATAGCGCGTGAGCATTCCGCCGAGTACGAAAAGCGCGCAAGGTATGCCCGTCTTGCTCATCATCTCGACGGTCGCGTCGATGGGCCCCGGCAATGGCACACCAAAGCGGCCATAGATGAGGCCCAGGCCAAG
>JAJXZC010000553.1 GCA_021780275.1 Pseudomonadota bacterium | reverse complement strand
CGATAGAGACCTTCGCAACAGTCAGGCAGGCGATCTCATGCGGCACATTATGGTGGCGACCGATGGCTCCAAGGGCGCAAACCGCGCGGTTGACGTGGCGGCGGAGCTTGCGAAAGCGTTAGCCGGCGATCTTTTAATTGCGACGGTCGCAGATACGTCGTTGGGCGAGGAAGCGCGACAGCTGGCGCGCGCCGAGGGAAGCATTGGCGATGCGATGGAAGTGCTGATGACACAGACGCTAAAGACCGCAGAAGTCCGCGCTCGCCGCCTGGGCGTAACCCAGGTCGAACTTCGCGAGGGCTCGGGTGATGTTGCGCAATCATTGATCGACATCGCCGCGAGCAGCTCGGTCGAGATGGTCGTGCTGGGCCGGCGCGGCCGCGGTCAATTGGCCGGCCTGCTGCTCGGCAGCGTCTCGCAGAAGCTCGTCAGCCTCGCGCCCTGCGCCGTCGTCGTCGTTCCCTGAATGCATGATCCGGCTGCGAGGAAACCATGTTCATCGGCGTTCCCAAGGAAATCAAAACCGACGAATACCGCGTCGGCCTCACTCCCGCGTCCGTCAGGGAATTGACAGCGCGGGGGCATCGCGTTGCGGTCGAGACGATGGCCGGTGCGGGCGCCGGCATTGCCGACCAGGAATACATCGCCGCCGGCGCCGAGATCAGCACAACCTCGCATCAGATATTTCAGCGCGCCGAGCTGATCGTGAAGGTGAAGGAGCCGCTTGCATCTGAACGTAAGCAATTGCGCCGCGGCCAGATCATTTTCACCTATTTGCACCTGGCGCCCGATGCCGAGCAGACCCGCGATCTCATGGCATCCGGCGTCACCGCCATCGCCTACGAAACCGTCACCGACGCGACGGGAAAGCTGCCCCTGCTTGCGCCGATGTCGGGGGTCGCGGGCCGCATGGCGCCGCAAGTCGCCGCCCATCTTCTGCAACGTCCTCAAGGCGGCCGCGGCATCTTGCTCGGTCGCATCGAAGGCGCGCCACCTGCCGAAGTCGTGATTCTCGGTGGCGGAGTTGTGGGAACCAGTGCGGCGGAAATGGCGATCGGTATGGGCGCCAATGTCACCGTCACCGCACGCAGCACGGCGACGCAACATCGCGTGTCGCAGCTTTTCGGCGAGCGCGTCAGGTTTGTTGCAGCTCACGCGGGGGCCATTGAGGCACTCTGTACCTCCGCCGACGTTGTCATCGGAGCCGCCCTGGTCGCCGGCGGGACCGCGCCAAAACTGATCTCCGCTGGAACTGTCGCGGCCATGAAACCAGGCTCCGTCATCGTCGACGTCTCGATCGATCAGGGCGGCTGCGCTGAAACCTCTCGGCCGACGACACATTCACAGCCGACCTTTGTGGTCGACGGCGTGGTGCATTACTGCGTAGCCAACATGCCCGGAGCCGTACCGCGAACGTCGGCATTTGCCCTCGACAATGCGACGCGTCAGTTCATTTTGGCGCTCGCGGACAAAGGCTTCCCTCGTGCATTGATCGACGATCCACATTTTCAGAACGGGCTCAATGTGCACGATGGCAAGGTCACCTGTCGCGCGGTGGCCGATGCCCTCCGGCTGCCCTACACCCCGGCGGGCAGGATATTGGGACAATGATCGATCTTCCGATGCGCTGCCAACCTTGATGCACGTCAAGGCATCCGCGGCTACTTCACCCGAAATGCACCGGAAAGTCAGGAGCATCATCAAGTGGACGCTGCCGTCATCCGTGAAGAAAAACCCGTTCAGCCGCTAACGGCCGGACAACTCTGTCGCCCCGCCGATCTGTCAGGCCTCACGTTTTCAACGACGGCAGAGTTGCAGCCCGTCGACGGACTTGTCGGTCAGGGCCGCGCAGTCGAAGCGATCCGGTTTGGAACGCAAGTGGACAAGACCGGATTCAACCTGTTCGTGATCGGTCCCGAGGGCGCCCGCATGCAGGACGCGGTCAAGGCCATATTGGCCGCGGAGGCAATGGGAAAGCCCAGTCCTCCGGACTGGGTCTATGTCAACAATTTCGCCGATCCGGAGAAGCCGATCGCCATCGAACTTGCGGCGGGCCGCGCGCGCAATTTTCACGATGCGATGCACAAGCTGATCGATGATCTCAAATCCGCCCTGCCTGCGGTGTTCCAAAGCGAGGATTATCAGACGCGTCAAAGCGCCATTGACGAGTCCTTTCAGAAACGACAAGGCGAAGCCTTCTCCTCGCTGCGCGACAAGGCTGCCGGCAAGGATATTGCCCTGCTGAGAACACCGCTCGGTTTTGCGCTGGCGCCCGTCAAGGACGGCAAGGTCGTCCCGCCCGATGAATTCAGCACCTGGCCCGAATCCAAACGCCGCGAAGTGCAGGCTGCTATCGAAGCGCTGGAGAAGGACCTCGAGCATATCGTTCGCCAGATTCCGCAATGGGAGACGCAGCGGCGCGATGAAGCGCGCCAACTCGGCCGCGATACGGCGAAATATGCCGTCGACCAGTTGATCGAGAATACCAAGGACGCCTTCAGGGATATTCCGAGGGTGGTTCAACACATCGAGGCGGTTCGCGCGGATCTGATTGAAAACTTCGGCCTTTTCGTCGTCAAGGGCGACGATGACGGAAACGAGGCGCGGGAAATCAGAACGGGCGGCCCATTCGACCGCTATGAGGTCAATATTCTCGTTATGCAGGAAGGCAATAAATCGGCTCCGATCGTAGAAGAGCTGCATCCCGCACTTGGCAACCTGATCGGCCGCATAGAGTATATCCCGCTGCACGGCGCGTTGCTGACCAACTTCCGCCTCATCAAGGCCGGAGCGATCCATCGCGCTAACGGCGGTTACCTCCTGTTGGATGCGCGCAGCGTGCTGCTGGAACCGTTCAGCTGGGCAGCGCTGAAGCGCACGTTGCGGCGGGGCGAGATCGCAATTGAGGATATCGGCCGGTTCCTGGGCTTGACGAGCACGGTGTCGCTTGAACCGGATCCGATCCCGCTCGATCTGAAGGTCATCCTGTTCGGCGATCGCCTCCTGTATTTTCTGCTCGCCGCTCTCGATCCGGAACTTGCAGAGCATTTCAAGGTTCTCGCCGATTTCGAGAATGATCTTCCGCGAACGCCCGAGAACGAGACAATCTTCGCGCGGCTGGTGGCGACGCTCGCACAGCGCGAAGGTTTGAACGCCCTGGATCGTGACGCAGTAGCGCTGGTGCTCGAACACGCCGCGCGCTCGGCCGATCATTCCGGCAAGCTTTCGTTGGCCGTCGAACAGTTACGCGAGATCTTGATCGAGGCGGATTTTTGCGCCCGGAGGTCCAAACGCAGCGTGATCTTGCGTGCCGACGTCGATAGCGCCTTGAAAGCCCGGATCCGGCGCACCGCCCGCCTGCGCGACCGGCTGCAGGAAGCGATCCTCGAAAAGGTGGCGCTGATCGACACCGTGGGAACCCATGTCGGTCAGATCAACGGCCTGAGTGTCACCGAACTCGGCGGATTTTCCTTTGGGCGGCCCACCCGCATCACCT
>JAJXZC010000211.1:1345-3497 GCA_021780275.1 Pseudomonadota bacterium | reverse complement strand
CGGTGGTCGACATGTTGGCGATGTTGTTCGAAATGGTATTGACGTTCAGCTCCTGCGCTGCCATCCCCGTCGCGGCGATATCGAGTGTGAGTGACATGGCTTATCTCCTTTTTCCGTCCGTTAAACCTGGCTCAAATGCTGTATCATGGTCAGCTGTTCGCTGTGATTGTTGCTCATGAGGTGCAAGGCGGCCTCGTACATGCGCGAGACCTGTATCATCTTGTTCATCTCGTCGATCGGGTTGACGTTCGATCCCTCGATCATGCCCTGCAGAACCTTGGTGTTCTTGCCGACCGGCTGTTCGGGCATGGTTCCGGCGTTGAAAAGCCCCGCGCCTTCGGGTGTGAGCGCCTGCCTGTCGGCGAAGGTCACGATCTTGAGCTTGCCGACGGTGCCGGCGCTGGTGCTGATCGTTCCGTTATGGGTGATGTTGACGCCGCTCGCGCCGGGCTGGATGGTCAGCGGATTGTTGTTGTCGCTCATCACCGGATAGCCCTGCTGCGTGACCAGCTCGCGGCTGCCGTTGAGGCTGAAGGAGCCGTTGCGCGTATAGCGGATGCCCTGCGGCGTCATCACCGCGAAATAGCCGTTGCCGTCGATGGCGGTGTCGAGCTTGTTGGAGGTTGTCGTCAGCGGGCCTTCGGCGAGGTTGCGGTAGGTGCCGTATTCCTGCACCTCGTTGACCGGCGTGCCGCCGTGCGGCGCTTTGGTGATATATTGCTGGAAGAGGACGCCTTCGGACTTGTACCCCGGGGTCGACATGTTGGCGATGTTGTTGGCCACCATGTTCATGCGCCGCGAGAGCGCGATTTCCTGCGACAGGGCAACGTACGTTAAGTTCTCCATAATATTACCACCTTCTTCTTTCGTCCGCCACGCCCGTCCGCTTTTTGTATGTTTACGGATCTTGGCGGGCTTCAAACCCGAAACAAGGCAATGCAGAAACCGTGCCATCCTGAATTTGTAATTATTTTCAATTATTTATATTATACCTTCGCCTTGCTTTGCGCCGCGCCGGAAGCAGTGGCGCGAACCGCGGGGCAATTTCTGCCGCCACGCGCCGTCTCCTGCGGCGAAAATTAAAATGACAGCACATATAAAGCATGGCACGATACGTGCAGGGGTTTTGATGGAAGAAGACTGTGCTGCAACAGTGGAGCAGTCTTACCGTAATCGTGGGGTATTATGGCAGAAGACAAGAAAGCCAAAAAGGGCGCCGCGCCCGAAGACGACAAGCTGAAAGCCGAAAAAAAAGGCGCGGGCGATGACGCCGAAAATCCCGAAGGCGCTGAAGGCGCCGAGGGCGCGGGTCAGGAAGCGCCCCGCTTTACGCGCAAGAAAATCATCTTGCTCGCCGTGCTGGTGATCGCCTTGCTCGGCGCGCTTGGCGGCGGCGCCTATTACATGGGCTTCCTCGACAAGCTGTTCCCTCCCAAAAAGCCCTCTTGCGAAAGCGTGAAGCCCGGCGACAAGAATTACGCCGCCTGCAGCGCGCTCAACGCGCACAAAAGCAACGACGGGGTCGGCGTCTTCATCAAGATCCCGCCGATGATCGTCAATCTCAACACGGATTCCAACATTCCGCGCTTCCTTAAAATCGAGCTGGAGATCGAAGTGCCGGACGACGCGGCCAAAAGCGCCCTCGAAGAGGTCATGCCGCGCGTGATCGACCAGTTCCAGATGTATTTGCGCGAGCTCAGGCTTTCCGACCTGCGCGGCAGCGCCGGCATCTACCGCATGAAGATCGAGCTTTTAAGCCGCGTGCGCGCCGCCGCGCCCGACGTCAAGATCAAGGATGTCCTCTTTCAGGAGATACTCGTGCAATGACAACGCCCGCCGACGAAAATCCCGGCGGCCCGAAGCCGCAATCCGAAGAAGAAGCCAAAATGATGGCTGAATGGGAAGCGCAGGCCGCCGCCGACACCGGCGGAGGCGATGCCGCAAGCGCGCCGCAGGCCGCTGCGGGCGGAGGGAACGTCGGCGCGGATGGCCGCGTCCTCGACCAGAATGAGATCGACAGCCTGCTCGGCTTCGACGACGACGAGAACGGCGGCACCAAAACCGGCATCATGGAGCTGATCAACTCCGCGCTGGTCAACTACGAACGCCTGCCGATGCTAGACATCGTCTTCGACCGGCTCGTGCGCCTGAT
>JAJXZC010000211.1:0-1335 GCA_021780275.1 Pseudomonadota bacterium | reverse complement strand
CACATTTCCTCGGTGCGCTTCGGCGATTACCTCAATTCCATCCCCCTGCCCGCGATGCTCGCCATCTTCAACGCCGAGGAGTGGGACGATCACGGGCTGATGGTGGTCGACAGCGCGCTCATCTACGCCATCGTCGACGTGCTTCTGGGCGGACGGCGCGGCACCTCCGCCTTGCGCGTCGAGGGACGCCCTTACACGACCATCGAAACCAAACTGATCGAACGCATGACCCACGTGGTCCTGAACGACCTCTCTTCGGCCTTCGACCCGCTGTCGCCGGTCTCTTTCCGTCTCGACCGCATCGAGACCAACCCGAGGTTCGCCACCATCACCCAGTCGAACAACGCCGGCGTGCTGGTGCGCCTGCGCATCGACATGGGCGACCGTTCGGGCCGCATCGAGATCATGATCCCCTACGCGACGCTGGAGCCGATCCGCGAACTGCTGCTCCAGATGTTCATGGGTGAAAAATTCGGCCGCGACGTCATCTGGGAGACGCACCTGACGCGCGAGCTTTACCAGACGGATATCGCCCTCTCCGCCATCCTCGGCGAAACCGTCGTCTCGCTCGACGACATGGTCAACTGGAAGCCCGGCTCGACGGTGATGTTCAACACCCGTCCCAACGACCTCATCGAAATGCGCGTCGGAGACCAGAGCATGTTCATGGCCAAAGTCGGGCAAAAGCAGGACGCCATCGCCTGCAGTATCGAGGAATACATCGAGCCCGAACAGGCGGAGGATATCTAGGCGATGCACGTCTCCGCCACCATCGCCCTCGACACGCTCACGCTCGCCGCCTGCGGCGCGGCGATTTTCTATTGCATCCGGCTTTCGCGCCAGTTCGAGCGCATGCGCGCCGACCGCCGGTCTTTCGAACTCCTGATCCAGTCGCTCAATACCGCCGCCGACCGCGCGGCCGACGCGATAAAAGCCTTCAAGGACATGGCAGAGGGCGAAGGCGACGCCCTGCAGGAACGCATCAACAAATCACGCGCCATGGCAGACGAGCTCGAAATCGTGATCGCGGCGGGCGACAGCCTCGCCGACAGGCTTGAGTCCCTGGCTGAAAAAAGCGCCAAAACCGCGGCAGAACCGCAAAGAAACCCCGCCGTGGAAAAAACTTCCGCGCCGGAGAAAGCAATTTCCGCGCCCGAGGCGCGACCGCGCACCCGCGCCGAAAAAGAGCTTCTCGAAGCCGTCAAAGCCAAACAGCAATCATGAGCAGGGATGACGCCGCATGAAGATCCTGAAAAAAATAAACGCATTTACCCTGCTGATGGCGGTTTTTTCCTTCGCCTTCCTGATCAGGCTTGCGGATATCGCCACCTTCGC
>JAJXZC010000772.1 GCA_021780275.1 Pseudomonadota bacterium | reverse complement strand
GCGGATCGGCGTCTCGGTCGAAGGCGTCTTCACGTTGTAACGACCAATGAGACTTCGCGCAGTCGCCCGCATAGGCTCTCGGGAGAGCCAGAAGCCAAGTTTCGCCATCGGCGCCTTGTCGAACCGGCGGAAGGCCATGTTCTCGGCGACGGACATGCCCGGGACGCTGGCGTTCTTTAGCGGCTCCTCGGGCAGACCGAACACTTTATACCTGTCGAAATGATCGCGCGTCGGCTCGAAGTTCCTGTCCCGGATCAGCACCTGCCCAAGCCTGATCGGCCGCTGCCCGGAGAGCGCCTCCACCAGTTCGCTCTGACCATTGCCGGAGACCCCCGCGATGCCGACGATCTCGCCAGCTCTTACCTTTAGGTCGAGTCCGACCACAGCGTCGCGACCCTCGTCGTTCTCAGCGAAAAGCCCGGCGATCTCCAGAGTCGTGGAGCCTGCGGACATATTGGTCCGCGCCGCCGACGGCCGCACCACGGCGTCGCCGATCATCATCGCCGCCATCTCCCGCGTCGAGATCGCGCCGACCTTGCCGCCTCCGACCCGCGCGCCTCGCCTCAGGACCGTGAAATCGTCGCAGAAGGCTTCGACCTCGCGAAACTTGTGGCTGATCATCGCCACAGTGATCTCGCCGCGATGCGCCATGCCTCGCAAAAGACCGAGGATTTCATCCGCCTCGCCGGGCGTCAGAACGGAGGTCGGCTCGTCCAGAATCAGGAAGCGCTGGTCGAGGTAGAGGAGCTTCAGGATTTCCAGCTTCTGCTTCTCGCCCGCGGCCATTGACGAAACGGGCTTGTCGAGCGGCACCCGGAAGGGCATCCGGTCAAGGAACGCTTCGAGGCTCTTCCTCTCCTTGCGCCAGTCGATCACGGAAGGCGCGTCGGCGCGACTAACAACCAGGTTTTCCGCCGCAGTCAGCGCCGGCACAAGCGTAAAATGCTGATAGACCATGCCGACGCCAAGCGTCTGCGCATCGCGAGGATTGCGGACCGTCACCTCCCTGCCGTCGAGCACAATCTGCCCCCGGTCGGGCACGTAGAAGCCCATGATGCATTTGACGAGCGTCGATTTTCCGGCCCCGTTCTCGCCGAGCAGCGCATGAAATGTGCCAGCCGGGATGTCCACCGAAACCTCCTGCAGCGCGCGCAGCGAGCCGAAGCTCTTGCTCATGCCGATTGTCTGGAGAGAGGGCGCGGCTTTCATTATGGCATTCATATCTATCATGCTCCTTACGTCGGCGCCCTCGTCGTGATAATCGCCACCGGTCCACCGCCATCCGGCCCTTGATGCTCAGCCCCGCCGGAGACATAAATTTGGGTATGGCCGATCAGCCCGGCCAGCGCGCCAGCGACGAACGCACGCGCATGACGGGTTGAGGATATGTCCGAATCGTTGAGCATCGTATGTCGGTAGCCCCGCACTTCGCCCGTCGAGCTCGCCTCCGCCTTGGCGAGAAGCGCGACGATCCGGGCACGCTCGGAAGGCGGTAGCTGGCCCGACGCCGCGACGCCGAGCCCCCGCAAACTGCCCCGCACTGGATCGAGATCAATCGCGTCCTGCATTACACAATGCGCAATCCTCAGTGGGCCGGCCCAATCATCGGACGAGCCCAGCACTACGATCTCATGATCGATCAATTCCACGCCAGCGGAAGCTGAAGCGCAGGCGGAATAAAGCGACCAGTCGCGACCGATCGAAGATTCTTCGATTTGATCGCGACCGACTTCCTCAAGCGCCACTGCGACCCCAAGCGCCGAGGCGGCCCGCGAAAGGCTCATGGATTTCAGCGTGTCGCGCGTGGCGGTCGTCAGACCGCGCGCCTCCACCTCAGCAACCCTGTCCGCAGTCAGAAGCGGGCACTTGATCTGGACGAAGTGGACATCACAGGGCGAACGAAGCCCCGCGTCCGCCATCGCGACGCGGACCGCTTGCGCGACATCGTCCACCTGTCGGAGTCGGCCTAAGCCCTCGAAAGGCAGCACCGACGTCCGCGCACGGCCGATCGCGAGCGCTCCCTGTTCCGACGGGGCCGCCACCTCGCGCGCTTCAAAGATCATCATATGCGGGGAGAGCGCGCCTTCGGCGCCGCCGGACATGACAAGATTGACGGAATCGCTGTCCCCGTCCGGACGGTTCCGACCGAGGGCGTCCTGAAGAGCCCTCACTGCGAATCCGCGCGAAAAGTCATTGACGCAACCGTTACCCTCAGTCTTGCCGAAAATGGCGACCACCGACGACGGATCCACAACGCCCGCCGAAATCAGCGCTTCCATGCCAGAAACATCGTCAGGCGCGCGCATCGGGGCCCGATGGACAAAAGCCTGTCGCGTCAAGGCAGCGCCTCGATAAAGGCCCTGGACGTCGCTGCCGCCCCGAATACGCCTCCCTGCATCTTGATCATCTTGATCGCCGCGAGGTGGTTGCCATAGTCCGTCGCGCCGCAGCAGTCCTCGAGCAGAAGACACTCAAAGCCGCGGTCGTTGGCTTCGCGCATCGTCGTATGCACACACACGTCGGTCGTGATGCCCGTCAGTACCAGGTTGTCGACGCCGCGGGCGCGCAGGATCAGTTCGAGATCCGTCGCGCAAAAAGACCCTTTCCCAGGCTTGTCGATGATCGGCTCGCCGGGCAAAGGCTTCAACTCCTCGATGATCTCCCATCCGGGCTCGCCCCGCACAAGAATCCGCCCGCAGGGACCGGGGTCGCCGATGCCGGCGCCGATACGCTGCGAGCGCCACCGCTTGTTGTCGGGAAGGTCCGCAAGGTCCCGCCGATGGCCCTCACGGGTGTGGATGACATGATAACTCCTGGCCCGAGCTGCATCGAGCAATGCGCGAATAGGCTCAACGGGCGCGCGCGTCAGCGAGAGGTCGTACCCCATCGCATCCACGTAGCCGCCCTTGCCGCAGAAGTCTGTCTGCATGTCGATTACGATGATGGCTGTATTGTCCGGCCGCCAGTCGCCGTTATAGGGCCAGGGATAAGGGTCGGCCTCAAAGGTCGGCATATCTACTCCGCCAGGGTTTTCCGCGAGCCATCACTTCGCCATCGCCAGTTCGCCGGGCATATCGCGCGCGGCGTGCTTGGCGCTCGACGTCGCAATCATGATTCCAAGCGTAAGGATGTAAGGGGCCGCGTTGAAGAAGTAATAGCCCTGCGTGATCCCGACCGACTGCAGCGATGGACCCAGCGCGCCGGCCGCGCCAAACAGCAGCGCGGCAGCGACGCACCGTAGCGGATCCCAGCGCGCGAAGATCACGAGCGCCACCGCCATCAGGCCTTGACCGGAGGACAGCCCCTGATTCCAGGAGCCAGAATAGGAGAGCGACAGGAAGGCGCCGCCGACGCCCGACAGAAAGCCACCCGCAGTCGTCGTAAGCAGACGCACGAGATTGACCGATATGCCCATCGCCCGCGCCGCCGCCGCGCTGTCGCCAACCGTGCGGACGATCAGGCCCCAGCGCGTATTACGCAGCGACCAGGCGAGCAGGACAGC
>JAJXZC010000496.1 GCA_021780275.1 Pseudomonadota bacterium | reverse complement strand
TAGGGATTGTCCCACTCGCCGTTGATGCCAAGGCGCTTGAACTGTTCGCGCTGCACGTCCACCCAGTGCTGGGCGAATTCGCGGCATTCGCGGCGGAATTCCAGCGGCGCGACCTCATCCTTGTTGAGGCCCTTCTTGCGGTACTTCTCCTCGATCTTCCATTCGATCGGCAGACCGTGGCAGTCCCAGCCGGGTACGTAAGCCGCATCCTTGCCCATCATCTGCTGCGAGCGGGTGATGATGTCCTTGAGCGTCTTGTTCAGCGCATGGCCGATGTGGATGTCGCCGTTGGCGTAAGGCGGGCCGTCATGCAGCGTGAAGGTCTCGCGGCCCTTGGCCGCTTCGCGCTGGCGCTTGTAGAGGTCCATCTTTTCCCAGCGCGCCAGCCATTCGGGCTCGCGGGCGGGCAGGCCCGCCTTCATGGGAAAGTCGGTCTTGGGCAGAAAGATCGTGTCGCGGTAGTCGCGCGCCTGTTCGGCGGAAGTTGAGTCGGAGGTCGTGTCGCTGGCCATCTATGCTCTCGAAACTGTCGGATTTTGCGTTAATTCAAGCGGAAACGCCCGGCCCGAACGAGAAGGTATGGACCTCCTCAAGCTCTGGCCGGGCCGCTAATTCGTATGGAGCGGGCCTCAATCGGGCGAATATGGCAATTCCTGTCGATCATGGGCAGGTTTCTACCAGCCGGACTCCTAAAGGTCCAGTAAAGGCCGGAAATCTGAAGCCAGATGGGGTAAAGAGGGGGACCTGCCAACGAAAGAAACAAGAAACTGATGCTTCTCCGCCTTTTCCGCCTGATTTTCGTCCTTTGCCTCGCCTGTCCGACGCTTGCTGCAGCCAGCCCCTTCATGGACAAGATCGGCCTGCGCAATGCCATAAGGGTGGGTCTGACGGGCGATTATGCGCCATTTTCGACCTATGACCCGGCAACCAACACCTTCGAGGGCCTCGATGTAGACCTCGCGCACTCGCTGGCCAAGAAGCTCGGGGTCCATGTGATTTTCGTCCATACGAGCTGGCCGACGCTCTCGGACGACCTCAAGGCGAAGAAATTCGACATTGCCATGGGCGGCATCTCGGTGACGCCCGCCCGCGAAGCCATCGGCTTTTTCTCCCACCCGGTCTTGAGCGACGGCAAGACGCCCATCACGCTCTGCAAGAATGTGAAGCGCTTCGAGACGCTGAAGCAGATCGATGAGCCCGGCGTCCGCCTCGTCGTCAATCCCGGCGGCACCAATGAGAAATTCGCCCGCGCCCATATCACCAAGGCGACGATCATCCTCCATCCCGACAACAGGTCGATCTTTCAGGAAATCATCTTCGGCCACGCCGACCTCATGATCACCGACGCCATCGAGACGCGGCTGCAAGCCAAGCTCCACCCCGAACTCTGCGCCGTCCACCCGGACCACCCCTTCGACCATTCCGAAAAAGCCTTCTGGATGCCCAAGGACTGGACCTGGCGGAACCTCGTCAACAATTGGCTCGACGAGATGAAGGAGAGCGGGAAGCTCAAGGCGAAGATTGATGAGTGGGTGGATTAGCCAAAAACTCTGCTGTCACCCCGAGCTAAAGTTTAAGCCGCGATAATCCGCTCCACCGCCCGCGCCTTCAGCGCCAGCTTGCCCTCGCCCGTCATGAAGGTTGCCTCAACGAAGGCCTGCGTCTTCGAGACATTGATCACATGCCCCTCGCAGGCCAGCACGCCTTTCGTCACGGGACGGAAGAAATGCGTCTGCAGGTCAATCGTCGTGAAGTTCTGATCATCGTCGAGCAATGTCATCAGCGCAAAGGAACAGGTCTGGTCGGCGAGCGTTGCAAGATAGCCGCCGAAGATCGCCACCGGGTTCATATATTGCGGATCGACCGTCCAGTCGTAGCGGATGCGGCCGGGCTCGATGACGGTGAGCTTGCCCGCATAGAGATTGAGGGCCGAGACATGCGGCGGGGCCTTTTCCATTTCGCCTGCCGCAATGCGCTTCAAAATATTCGACCAGCTCGGCATCGTTGCTCCGTTTTACAAAATCAATCAGTTGGCCAGCTTGCAGGTATAATTCGTTGTTGGATATTTCTTATTCAACATTTGGGCAATTTCCATGCAACCCGCATTGTCATCCATATACCCGAACACCAGAGCAACACGGTCATCCACACCGAGGGATCTCTTCACCAACCAATAATCCGGCGCACCACCAATCTGGTTGCCAGACATAAACTTCTCAAGACGCGCGACTTGCTTGTCGTAGCTATCATCACAGGATGTCAGGAAAAGAACACACGCGATCATTGCTAGTCTTGTTACGACTTTCCAGCGCATGACACCCCCCTATCATCTATTTCCCGCTAGCTCTTCTTCGCAATTTCAGCGGCGCTCGCCAGAAGTTCCGGCAGGCCGACAAGTTCGTTGTATTTCTGGAAAGTGACGCGACTCTCGCTCGCAGGCAAGCCCGCGCCTTTCAGCAGCGTCGCATAGATGTCCTGCAGGCGCTTCGTCACGGCAAGCAAAGCTGAGACCGGATAGATCGCAAGTTTGAAGCCCAGTTCTTCCAGCACCTTCGCATCGAGGATCGGCGTCTTGCCGTCTTCCACCATATTGGCGAGCAGCGGCACGCCCTTGAAGGTCGCGCAGACCTTTTCGAGTTCCTTCATGTCGCGCGGCGCTTCGATGAAGAGAATATCGGCGCCTGCCTTGAGGAACGCCTCGCCGCGCCGCAGCGCCTCGTCGAGATCATGCGTCGCCCGCGCGTCGGTCCGCGCCATGACCTTGAAGGCCTTGCTCTCGCGTGCATCCACCGCAGCGGCGATCTTCTGCGCGGCTTCCGTGATCGAGACGACTTCCTTGCCTTCCATGTGTCCGCAGCGCTTGGGGAAGACCTGATCCTCGATCTGGATGCATTGCGCGCCCGCCTGCTCATAGGCCCGCGTGAGACGCGCCGCATTGAGCGGCCCGCCATGGCCATTGTCGCCATCGGCGATCAAGGGCGTCGCGCCCGCCGCCGCGCTCATCGCGCGCACGCGATCAACCATTTCCGTGGCGCTCATCAAGCCAATGTCCGGCAGGCCCAGATGACTGCCCGCAAGGCCGAAGCCCGTCATATAAACGGCTGCCGCGCCTGCCTGCGCCGCCAGCTTTGCCGACAGGGCGTCATAGGCGCCCGGCGCAAGGATGAGGCCGGGCTCATTCAGCAATTCATTCAGCGATTTCGTCTCGCTCATATCGCTTCTTTCTTTTTCGTCCCTTCGCCCGCATCCAGCAGCGGCGCTTCTCCCCAGTCGGCATCCAGCAGCGCCGCCAGCCTGTCGGCGGCGCCCGCGCCCAGCCGCTCGTCCAGAGCCGCTTCCAGAGCTTCTACCACATGGAGCGCTTCCGCCCGCATGGCATCGCCCGCCGGATCGAATTCCACAATCTTGCAGCGCTTGTCATGCGCGTCCGGCACGAGACGCACGAGGCGCTTTTCTTCGAGCTCCCGCAATGCCGTATTCATCGACTGCCGGGTCACGCCGATGAGGCGGGCAAGCTCGC
>JAJXZC010000846.1 GCA_021780275.1 Pseudomonadota bacterium | reverse complement strand
CTGGGCGCTACGCGGCAGCTTGACGACGATGTCATAGGGCTTTGCGCCGTGTCCGCGCTGCGAATAGCCGATTTCCGCGCCGCCGATGATTGTGGCGATTGTGTCATAGACCGCCTGCTGCTCCACGCCGTGGAACTCCAGATTGTCCTGATCGATCACGAAGCGGTCGCGCGGGGCGGGTGTGTAGAAGGTATCGTCCACGTCATGGATGAAGTCGATCGAACGGAAGGCGGCTTCGATCTTGCGCGCCGCAGCTCGCCGCGTCGCCTCATCAGGCCCATAGACTTCCGCCAGCAGCGTCGCCATCACAGGCGGTCCCGGCGGAATTTCCACAACGCGCAGCACCGTGCCTTTCGGCTTCGGCAGGGCGTCGAGGCGCTTGCGCACCTCCAACGCCAACTCATGGCTCTCGCGGCTGCGTTCGCTCTTGGGCACGAAGTTGATCTGCAGGTCGCCCTGCTGTGGTCCGCTTCTGAGATAATAATGGCGCACCAGCCCGTTGAAGTTGAAGGGCGCCGCTGTACCCGCATAGAGCTGGATCGAGGTGAGCTCCGGCATGTCCTTCAGCTGGTCGGCCGCTTCAAAGAGGAAACGCTGCGTGCTTTCGAGCGTCGTGCCCTGCGGCATGTCGAGTACGACCTGGAGTTCCGACTTGTTGTCGAAGGGCAGCAGCTTCACCGTCACGCTCTTGGTGACGAAGAGCAGGCAGACCGCCACCGTCGCCCCGCCGACGATCATCAGGAAGCGCTTCGAGCGCGTCCGGCCCGTCAGCAGCGGCCGCGCAATGCGGATATAGAACCGCGCCAGCGCGCCTATGTCGTGATGCGCTTGTTCAACGACGCTTTCAGGGTGATGCGGTTCGCTTTCAAAACGCCTGCGCGCGATCTTGAAGAGCAACCAGGGGGTGATGATCACCGCCACGAAGAAGGAGAAGATCATTGCGAAGGAAGCATTGGCCGGAATGGGGCTCATATAGGGGCCCATCATGCCGCTCACGAACATCATGGGCAGCAGCGCCACGATGATGGTGAGTGTCGCGATGATCGTCGGATTGCCGACTTCTGCCACCGCTTCTACCGCACAGGTGATGAGGTCCTTGCCCTTTCGCATATGCCAGTGACGTATGATGTTCTCCACGATCACGATGGCGTCGTCGACAAGGATACCGATGGAGAAGATCAGCGCGAACAGGCTCACGCGGTTGATCGTATAGCCCATCAGCCATGAGGCAAAGAGCGTCAGCAGGATCGTCGTCGGAATGACGACAAGCACCACTACGCCTTCGCGCCAGCCAATGGCCCATGTGATCAGCACCACGATGGAGATGGTGGCAAGCCCCAGATGGAAGAGAAGCTCGTTCGCCTTTTCCGTCGCCGTCGCGCCATAGTTGCGCGTCACCGTCACATTGACGTCCTTGGGGATGAGCCGTCCCTCGATGGTCTTGAGCCGCGTCAGCAGCTGGTCCGCCACCACCACGGCGTTTGCGCCCTTGCGTTTGGCGAAGGCGACGGTCACGGCAGGCAGGCGGTTGAGATTGCCCTTGGCGTTCTTCGTCAGGTTCCATGCACGTGAGTCCGTCTCCGCCGCGCCGACTTTCACATCCGCCACGTCCTTCACATAGACGGGCCGCCCGTCGCGCGAGGTGAGCAGCAGCAAGCCGATGTCCGGCACACCCTGCAGGGTCTCACCCGCCACCACGGTCGCGCTCTTGTTGTCCTGCATCACGCGCCCGACGACGAGCGAGCGGTTGGCGTTCTGCAGCTTGTCCACCAGCTGGTTGAGCGTGATGCCATAGAGCGCCAGCCGTTCCGGGTCGGGCTCGACGCGGATCTGGTTGGGGCTGCCGCCGACGATATAGGTGAGGCCGACGTTATCGACCTTCATCAGCTCGTGTTGCAGGTCGTCTGCGATCTGCCGGAGGCCATTGTCGTCCCAGCGGCCAGCGCCCTCGGGCTTCGGCGACAGCGTCAGCGTCACGATGGCGACATCGTTGATGCCGCGCCCGACGATGACGGGATCGGGAATGCCATAGGGAAGCTTCGGAATATTCGCGCGGATTTTCTCATGCACGCGCAGCAGCGCCGTGTCTTCATCTGTGCCGACGAAGAAGCGGGCCGTTACGAGAACGCTGTCGTCCTGCGTCGTCGAATAGACGTGCTCGACGCCGTTGATGCCCTTGACGATGTCTTCGAGCGGCTTGGTGATGAGCTCGACCGCGTCCTCGGCCTTGTAGCCCTTGGTGCTGACCATGATGTCGACCATGGGCACGCTGATCTGCGGCTCTTCTTCGCGCGGCAGCGAGATTAGCGCCAGCGTGCCGACCAGCAGCGAGGCGATCAGCATCAATGGCGTCAGCGGCGATGAAATGAATGCGCGCGTGATCGCGCCGGAAATTCCAAGCTTCACGGCATCACCGCTACGTCGCCGACCCGGAGGCCGGACAGGATTTCAATGCCGCCGTCGACCGGCTGTCCCACCTGCACGACCACATCCTCGCCCGACTTCAGCCGGACGTAGGAAACGCCGAAGCGGCGGAAGATGAATTTTTCAGGCAGCACCAGCGCCTGGCGCTCGCCCGTCGCCACGAAAACGCGGGTGCGCTCGCCGACGAAATAATCGCCAAGGCCTTCAACTGCCACATCGGCGATGACGCGGCCGTTTTCGATCTGCGGATAGACGGTCACGACCTTACCGGGCCGCACTTCCGCGTTGTCCGTTTCTTTCATGCCGCGGCTGCCGACGAGAATGTCGTCGCCGCGCTTGAGGAAGCGCGCATGGCGCTCGGGCAGCTGCAGACGGAGGATATAATTGTCCGTCGCCATCATCGCCACATTGTCGCCCGCCATCACGACGCTGCCTTCATGCAGCGGCACGGAAAGGATACGTCCGTCGCTCGGCGCCAGCACCGCGCCCTCGATGGATTGCTGTTCGATCACCTGACGGTCGGACTGCAAGGCCTGCAGATTGCGGATCGCGACATCAAGTCGCGTCTTGGCCTGATCGAGCTTGGCCTGCGAGCCTGCCCCGGTCTTTCTCAAGGTGGTCGCCCGGTCGAATTCGATCTTTGCCTGCGCCCGTTCGGCCTGTTGCGCTTCGATCCGGGCCTGAACGGCGTGCATCTGCAGCGCCAGCTTTTCGTCGCCGACCACGGCGATCTTGTCGCCAGCCTTCACCTTGTCGCCTTCCTTGACGTTGACTACGCTGATCGTGCCGGAAATGCGACTGCGAGCCGATAGCTCATGTACCGGTTCGACGGTGGCAATGACAGCCTTGCGATCATTGACGGTTTTGAGCTCTACGGCCGCCGTTTCACCTTGCGCCAGCGCGGCAGGGGCTGCGAAAGCAACGGCAATCATGATCGCAGAGGCGGAAAATAGGGTGCGAAGGGACATTCGGTTCCTCGGTGCTTTTGTATTTGCCTAATATATTCGATATTGCTAATTTAACAACATTGAATATATGGATTCCGTGACGCGCACTCATTCGATCCGGATAAATCCTCCCGACAGGGAGAAATCGAGTAGGATCAT
>JAJXZC010000471.1 GCA_021780275.1 Pseudomonadota bacterium | reverse complement strand
CTCGGGCGCCGGCGGGACGGTGACGAATGCGGACACGATCGCAAACCATCTGACGGTCGGCGGCGACAACAGCTCGACGACTTTCTCCGGCGTGATCGAGGATGGCGTCCACGCGATCGGTCTCATCAAGGAGGGTACCGGCACCTTCACGCTTGCCGGCAACAACACCTACAGCTTCGGCACGACGGTGACGGGCGGCACGCTCGCGATCACCAATTCTCACGCATTAGGTTCGGGCACGCTCGCGCTCGAGAACGGCACGACGCTTTCGTTCGACGGCACGGGCATCAACCTCGCGAACAATGTGACGGTTGCAGGCGATCCGACCTTTACCGTCGGCGCAGGCGACACCGATACGATCTCCGGCGTCATTGCCGATGGCGGAACGCCGGGCGACGTCGTGAAGAACGGCGGCGGCACGCTGATCCTGTCGGCGACGAACACCTATACCGGCGCGACGACGGTCGATGCGGGCACGCTGAACGTGACGGGTTCGATCGCGTCGTCCTCGCTGACGACGGTGAACTCGGGCGCAACGTTTGTCGGCACCGGCACGGTCGGCGATCTCGAAGTCGCTTCGGGCGGCACTTTCGCACCGGGCGCTGCGGGCACGGCAGGCACGTCGATGACGGTGTCGGGCACGCTGACGCTTGACAGCGGCTCCACCTATCGCGTCGCAATCGATCCGTCCTCCGCTTCCTATGCCGATGTCAGCGGCACGGCGGCGCTCGGCGGCACCCTGCGCGCCGATTTCGGCACCGAGGACTATCTCACGCGCGCGCAGTACACCGTGCTGCATTCTACGAGTCTCGGCGGCACGACCTTCGACACGTTCACGACCGCGAACCTTCTCCCCGGCTTTGCTGCGAGCCTCGACTATACGAGCAGCGACGTGCTGGTCGATCTGACGGCGGCGCTGGGCGCGGGCAATACGCTCGATCGCAACCAGCAGCGCGTCGCCAGCGGCATCAACACCTACTTCAATGGCGGCGGCACGCTGGCGCCGAACTTCCTGCCGGTCTTCGGCCTCACCGGCGACAACCTCGCTGGTGCGCTGAGCGAACTGTCGGGCGAAGTGGCGACGGGCGGCACGCGCGGCAGCTTCCAGCTGATGAGCGGATTCCTCGGCCTCTTCTCCGGTGCGCCCGGAGCAAATGCGGGCGCCGGCAAGCTCAGCTTCGCGCCTGACGCGGCCCCCGCGCTTCCTTCGCTGGCGCTTGCCTATGCGCCGGCCACCGACGCCACGCCGTCGACCGGCGCATGGACGCTTTGGGGTGCGGGTTTCGGCGGCGCGAACCGGATCGACGGAGACGCCGTCGCGGGCACCCACAAGACCAGCGCCGACGATTACGGCTTTGCCGTCGGCGCCGACTACCAGCTTTCGCCCGACACGGTTCTGGGTGTCGCGGCAGCGGGCGGCGGCACGAGCTGGGATCTGTCGCGGGGCCTCGGCGGTGGCGACAGCGATGCGTTGCAGCTCGCTCTCCATGCCGCGACGCAATTCGGCCCGGCCTATCTCTCAGCCGCGCTCGGCTTTGCCAATCACTGGATGACGATCGACCGTTACGCCTATGGCGACCGCCTGACCTCCGACTTCACGGCTCAGGTCTATGCGGGCCGCATCGAGGCCGGCTATCGCTTGGCGATATCGCCTGAATCGGGCCTGACGCCCTATGCCGCCCTTCAGGCCCAGCATTTCCGCAGCCCGGATCATAGCGAGACCGATCTCAACGGCGGCGGCTTCGGCCTCTCCTACGGCGCGATGAGCGTGACGGACACGCGCAGCGAGATCGGCGCACAGCTGGACCACGCCATCCCGGTCGGAGACAGCCTGCTCGTTCTCGATGCCGGGGCCGCCTGGGCCCATGACCATTCGACCGATCCCTCCGCGACCGCGAGCTTCCAGTCTCTTCCCGGCTCGAGCTTCACGGTTTCCGGCGTGGCGAGTCCGCAGAATGCCGGGCTGCTCTCGGCAGGTGCGGAGCTTCGGCTCAGCTCGAACCTGAGCCTGTCGGCGAGCTTCGACAGCGAATTTGCCTCCGGCTACCGCAGCTATGGCGGCTCGGGCACCCTGCGCTACAGCTGGTAAGCAACGCCCGGGCCCGCCCTCCTTCGCGTCGGCGCGGGAGGGCGGCCCGGGAAGGCCGTTCCAGACGGGGAGCTTGCCTTGTATCCTGCGGGTCCGAGGTTCGTGGAAGGGTCGGCGCCAGTTCCCTGGTTGTGCCTGCGCAAAAACGATATCTTTGCGCGGTTATGTACGTTGCCTAAGGTAAGCGAGGATAAAAACTCTCTTTGTGCTGGCCGAATTCACGAATGTTCAGCCTACGGATGTGACCACATCATGCAAAAGATGAGCGGGGTCTTCAACAATGAGCGCACCATTGTAATCCTGCTCATCGTTGCCTCATTCTACATCGTCGGCTCATCCTACGCTGATCTCAGCGAACCGCATCTATGGAGGAAGGCCGATGCCTACTCACAAATTCTGGGTTGGGCAGGTTTTAAGGATTTTGTCCCGTTTCAGAATTTTATGGGGAAAACGGTCGTCTACGATATTCCAGTATATGAATATCTGATTGCAAAACTCTCTGCGCTGACGTTTTCGGACCTTTTGGTCACAACCAAATATCTGAATTTATTTTTCTTTTTGGTAGTAGCGCTCACTGGCTACTCGATTTCTGAAGCTCTGTGCCGGGAAGCGGGAATTTATTATCTCTTTCTTCTTTGTACCTCGCGCTTTTTTCTCTACTACTATGCGGCGCCCCTTCCCGATGACATGAGCCTGGCTCTCTCGATGGCCGGCCTTGCCATATTGCTGAAAAGTCGGAACCTCAAATTTATCGTGCTGGCCGGAGCGTTGTGGTTGGTCGCCGCACTCATCAAGTCGCCGATCCCGTTCATATTCGTAGTTTTCTTTTCAAGCCGGCTTCTGTTGCAGCATATGCGGGGCACGGCGCTGAGCTCCTACGCCTGGGCAGTCATTCCGATCTCTCTTGCATTGGTGGGCGCTATTGCCGCCGAGAGGGCGCGCATGCTCATCATGAGTAGAAATGTTGGCGGATTTGCCCAAGATCCATCTTTTTATTTCGGTACGCTCGATCAACGCTTGTCGCTTGAGTTCTGGACGACGATGGGCCATCGGGCTTTCAGCGCAAATCGAGCGCTCGCTGCCTGTGTGCCGGGTCTTATCTATCTGACCTTCAGGGGCTCGTTTCGCACTGTTCTGCCATTTGCGGTTGCGTTTCTGTCGGGTTGGCTCGTCTTCGCACCCCTCTATTTACAATCCGATTACTACCAGTTACCGGGAACTAGTCTTCTCTTCATCGTCGCGGCGATGGGCGCGCAGATTTCCGCCGAATTCTTGATGAAGAAGATTGATGCTGGCGATACTTCGGCCTGGAAATTGCGGCGCGCCAGAAATCTGGTTCTGGCCGTCCTCGCGCCACTTGTCGTCATCTACATGCCGAAGCTTGGCGAATTCCATAGCACCTCATTCTCCAAAAGCGTCACCTACGCGCTTCGGGATGTCGATCACG
>JAJXZC010000489.1 GCA_021780275.1 Pseudomonadota bacterium | reverse complement strand
CACGGCCCGGAGATAGAAACTCGCCATGCCGAGCGTCTTTGCGCCGACCTCCGAGTTCCAGGCATAGAAGCCCCGGAAGAACAGGTCGGGCGAGCCGTCCGGCAGGCGTCCGGCCTCTATGGGGTTCAGATCGTCGACGAGAAACACGAACACATCGCGATCACTGGCATAGAGCGTCGTCGTGTTTTTCGAGATGTCGACGCGCGGATTGTAGATGCCCGTCGACCAGTCGAGCACGCCGGGCACCTTCCAGCGCGTGTCGCCCGTGCCATTGCCGGCGATGCGCTGTACAGCCTCGACCAATTCGTGATCGTAGATGCGGCCGTAATCCGGGCCGGTCACGGCGCGCAGTTCCACCCGCCCATCGTCAGTTTCTAGCGTCTTGATCTGCTCGGCGCGATTCGATGTCAGGCCGTATTGCAAATTGATCGCGGCCAGCGGCGCGGGCAACTGACGCAGATAGGCGGCCGGCGCGCAGACCTGTGACGCGAGCTGGCCGAAACTCCAGTGCGTTGGGGCCACGGGCGCCTCGGCGCCGGGAAGGATCAGCGACAACCGCTCGGGATCGTTCCGGTTTGCCTCGACATGGATCAGCGCCGTTTCCACCACGCGAGTCTGGCTGCGTTCGGCCCGGTCGCGGACTGAGCGGGCCAGCTCGCCTAGTGACAGGAATCGCTCGTCATCCGGCCGCGAAAACCACTCGGATGACACCCGACCAACACGCTTGCCGCGCGTGACATCCACCTTGTAGCCGCCGTTGAGATCGCGGCTGGCGTCGAGAACCTGCATGTTCATGGGGAAATAACCTCCATGACGGGTGCCGAAAGCCTCTCTCTCGGCTCAACCCATCACGGAAATTCGATCCGCACTCTCACTCTCAGGGGGTGTTGCGGGGTCTCCCCGCAGAAGGGGTCGGACGAGACCACGGCTCGGCCGCAGGGGAAGACCTTCCCCCGTATCCGGCCTTCTTCTCATGGGTTTCCTTGAAAAGTGTCAGAAACTCGCGTATTTTCCTAACAGGAAAAAAACGATGACACGGCTAACCGAACAGATTCTGGCGCATGCAACGGGGGTGCCCGAAGGCGTACCCGTGTCTGCCAAGGGGTTGCTCCACCTTGGAAATCGGGCGGCCGTGGATCAGGCATTGTCGCGCTTGACCGAGCGTGGGCAGCTCATCCGCGCCGGTCGCGGCGTCTATCTTCGTCCCGTCACAAGCCGGTTCGGCACGCGAACGCCTTCGGTCGAACAGGCCGTCGAGGCTCTGGCGACCCAGCGTGGTGAAATCATTGTCTCGAACGGCGCCGCTGCGGCGAACGCCCTCGGCTTGACGACGCAGGTGCCTGTCCGGTCTGTCTATCTGACGTCCGGGCGCAGTCGAAAAATGCACCTCGGCAAGCAGGTCGTGGAATTGCGGCATGCGCCACGCTGGCAATTGGCTCTGGCCAACAGGCCGGCAGGGCAGGCCGTCCGGGCGCTTGCTTGGCTCGGCCCTGAGAAAGCGGAATTCGCGCTCAAGACTTTGAAGCGAAAAATGCCGCCTGGCGCGTTCGGCGAACTGGTCGCGGCCGCGCCGCAGCTTCCGACATGGCTCGCCCAGAGCGTCGGGAAGGCGGCATATGGCTGACGTCTTTTTCCGCCTGTCGGCCCAGGATCGCCGTGATGCGCTCGGGGTCGCGGCTGATCGCTCAGGCCGTCCCACGCATCTTCTTGAAAAGGACGTGTGGGTGGTTTGGGCGCTCGCCACCCTCTACGCCGCGCCGCTCGGCGAGCATCTGGTGTTCAAGGGCGGCACGTCGCTGTCGAAAGCCTATCAGGTCATCCGCCGATTTTCCGAAGACGTCGATCTGACCTACGACATTCGCGCGATTGCGCCCGATCTGGTCGGGGACAACGGCGAAGCTCTGCCGAAAACACGGAGCGAAGAGAAGCGCTGGTCCAGCGAGGTCCGTCGGCGGCTGCCGGAATGGGTAAGGGACACCGTGCAACCCGTGATCGCGAACGCACTGGCCGCCGAAAGCTTGGCGGCGGCGGTCCGAGTCGAGGGCGAGAAGCTCTTTATCGACTATGAGGCGACCGCGACCGGGTCTGGTTATGTCGCGCCGAGCGTCATGCTGGAGTTCGGCGCCCGCTCGACGGGCGAGCCGGCGAGCCTGCGCGATGTCGCCTGCGACGCATCCGGCCTGATCGATGGCCTGATATTCCCGACGGCGCGCCCGCGCGTCATGCACGCGGAGCGGACGTTCTGGGAAAAAGCGACAGCCATCCACGTCTTCTGCGTCCAGGAGCGGCTGCGTGGAGACCGTTACGCGCGACACTGGCACGACGTCGCCCGGCTGGATGAAGCCGGCTTTGCAGAAACGGCTCTCGCAGATCGCGAGCTGGCCAATGCCGTCGCGCGGCACAAGGCTATGTTCTTCGCGGAAAGGGCCGCCGACCGCACCCCGATCGACTATGCGGCGGCCGTCAACGGCGGCTTGCAGCTCGTGCCCGTCGGCGATGGCGCGAAGGCGCTGGGGGACGACTATGCCCGTATGGTCGAGGACGGGCTGCTCTTCGACGATGCCGAACCGTTCGAGGCGCTCATGGCGCGGTGCGCAGATATAGCTGCGCGAGCTAACAGCGCGGCCAAATAAGAAATCGGAATCGAGGGGCGAACATGAGCGAGGTCGACGAAGGGCGCAAATTCCAATTTCTGCGGAACGGCGATGCCGAACCTTCAGATCTTGATTGGAACAAGGGGATCGGGAGCGCCCGTCAGGCGATTTCTGAGGCCATGAACGCCAAAAACATCGCGTTCCTGCTTGGCGCCGGATGTTCCTCCTTGATGAAAGGCGGCAAAGAATTCGGCATTTCAACTATGGCGCCCCTGGCCAAGGAGTTTTGCGGGGAAACCCTGGACGCGCGCGCGGCAGGATTTTACGCCGAGCCCCCGGTGGTGGGCGGGGTTCCAGCGCCATGGCGGTTGACCAAGGCCGAACTCGATTATCTCGACGCGCTCGGAATCAATCTAAAGAAGGATTACAGCCGGAACCTTGAGCGCTTGATGGAGGTGCTATTCGCGCAGAGGTTCGTTCTGCGCCAGAGCGAGAACGCCGATCTTCACCCCTACCGCACTGTTCTCGATGGCATCATCAAAAAGGTCCAAGACTTCCTGTGGACTCGCGTCACCAAAGGGGTCTTCGCCACGGATGGCGACACAACCGTGCGCGATCTCTACGAGCGGTTTTACAAGAAGCTGGTCCTGCGAGATCGGTCCTTGCCTCGGCCGTGGGTATTCACGACCAACTACGATCATTTCAGCGAACTGGCGATGGACCGTCTGGGCATTCCATATGCCAACGGCTTCTCCGGTGTGGTTGAACGCCGCTTCAATCCGGCCAGTTTCCGCTATGCCTTAGCCGAGCAGCTTGACGTCGCCAGCCGCAAATGGACCGCCGTCGATGCCTTCGTCTATCTCTGCAAATTGCATGGCTCGGTCACTTGGACAGAGGACGATCACGGCCTGTTCCCGATTAGGGAGGTTTGGCCACCAGAGTCC
>JAJXZC010000023.1 GCA_021780275.1 Pseudomonadota bacterium | reverse complement strand
ATTACAGAGCCGTCGCAACCCGATACGACAAACGCGACGACAATTATCTCGCTTGCGTCAAACTCGCTTCAATCCGAATCTGGATGCGTTTTAATGAGTCGGTGACCTAGCCGAACATTTCGCCGAAGGCGTCGCGCACATCGTCGGCGAAGAGTTCGGGCTCTTCCATCGCCGCGAAGTGTCCGCCACGATCCATGATCCGCCAGCTGACGATATTGTAGCTCCTTTCGGCCCAGGACCGGGGCGTTTCCGGCAGGACATCGATCGGATATTCGGAATAGGCGGTGGGGACGCGGACCTTCTGGCCGGGCTTCAGGAGCGCCGACCCTTCGGCGGGACCGGCCTTGTAGAGGGTGTTGGCCGCGTTGATGCACCCCGAGAACCAGTAGATCGAGAACTGCGTCAGGATCGCATCGAAGGGAAAGCGCGCGATCATGCCTTCCATCGTGTCGGTCTTGTCGGTGTCGCCGAGACGGTAATATTTATCCGCGAGCCAGCCGGCGAGGCCGGCGGGGCTGTCGGTGAGACCGAAGGCGAGCGCCATGGGCTTCGTCGACTGGATCGAGCGATAGCCTTCCTCCTGACGCCACCAGCTCTGCATCTCGGCGATCCAGCGGCCTTCCTCGACGCTGACCGGCGGCTGGGTGGCGTGTTTCAGATGCGGACGCAGCGGCAGCATCGTCAGGTGAATGCCGACAAGGCTTTCTGGATATTGAAGCGCAAGGCGCGAGGTGACGAAGCTGCCCCAGTCGCCCGCCTGGGCGGCGTATCGGTCATAGCCCAGAACCTCGGTCATGAGCCTGTGCCATAGATCGGCGATCGCGGCCGGTCCGATCGGAATGCGCGGCCGGGAGGAAAACCCGAAGCCGATCAGCGAGGGCACGACGACGTCGAAGGCGGGGCCCTGTCGGCCGTATCGTTCCGGATGAGCGAGCGGATCGATCACATCGAGGAATTCGCGGTATGTCGAGGGCCAGCCATGCGTGAGCACGAGCGGGGTGGCGTTGTCGCCGGAGCCGCGCTCATAGAGGAAATGGATTTCGTGATCCTCTCCCTCCTCGTCCGTCAACGTGGCGCGGAATTGTGGAAAGCGGTTCAGGGCCGCCTCCTGTTTCCGCCAGTCGAAATCGTCGCGCCAATATGCGACGAGCTCTTCCATGTAAGGGAGGCTCGTTCCGTATTCCCAATGTTCGTTGCCGACCGGTTCGTTCGGGAATCGCGTGCGCTGGAGGCGGCGCTTCAGATCGTGAAGTTCCTCGTCGGAGACATGCAGCTCGAACGGATCGGCGGGGACGATGCGATGGGTCATTGAACCGCCCGGCCTTTGATCTTTTTCACGAAGTTCATCACGTCGTCGGCAAAGAGACGGCCGGTTTCCCAGGCGGCGAAATGACCGCCGCGTTCGGGCTCCGACCAGTGGACGATGTTGAAGCCCTTTTCCATGTAGCCGCGCGGCCCGATGCAATAGGCCTGCGCTTCCTGGGGAAACTTCGCCATGCCGGTCGGCACTTCGACTCTCGTGCCGGGGGCCATGTTGGTGCCGCCCTCTTCCATCATGCCGCGGTAGAACCAGATCGCAGTGTTGAAGCTGCGGGTCACGAGATAGATCATGATGTCGGTCAGCATGGCGTCCTTCGAGAAGGCGTTTTCCAGATGGCCGGGTACCGCCCCGTGGCGGCGATCCGACCATGAGTGGAACTTTTCGACGATCCAGGCCGCGGCGCCGACGGGGCTGTCCATCATGGCGTAGGAAAGGGTCTGCGGCTTCGTCATCTGGATCTGCAGATAGGCGCCATCCATGGCGAAGGCGGCGCCGGCGGCCGCGACCCAGGCCTGCTCTTCCGCCGTTTCGGGCAGAACCGCCGGGCGCAGCCCGTTCATGTTGACGTGGATCGCCTTGCAGCCGCCCGCCTTGTCGACGCCATGCTCATAGCCGAGCCAGCCGGTGACGACGGAACCCCAGTCGCCGCCCTGCGCGATATAGTCCTTGTAGCCAAGCACTTCGCGCATCAGCCGGTCCCAGAGCGCGGCGGTCCGCCTCGGTCCAACCGGCTTTTCAGGTTTGCCCGAAAAGGCATAGCCCGGCAGCGAGGGGATGACGAGATTGACGCCGTCATCGGCGTTGCCGCCGAATTTTTCCGGATGCGCGAGCGGTTCGATCACGTCGTGGAACTCGAACACCGAACCCGGCCAGCCATGCGTCAGGAGCAATGTTTCGGGCGCCGCGCCGGAACCTTTCACATGAATGAAGTGAATTTCCTGTCCGTCCACTTCCTCCTTGAACTGCGGAAAGCGATTGAGCGCGGCTTCCGCCTTCCGCCAATCGAATTTCTCCGTCCAGTAGGTGCAAAGTTCCTGCATGTAGGTCATGTCGGCGCCATAGGCCCAGCGGTCGCCGCCCGCGTCGATCGCCGGCATTTCGTGCCACTCATAGGCGCGGACCCTGGCGAGGATCGCGTCGATCGCCGCCTGGGGGATTTCGATCTTGAAGGGGACGGGGGTTCCCATGGACGCTCTCCTCGATAACGCTGTTCTCGTTGTCGCGCATTATGGCAGGGGCGGGGAGTGCTGCAACGGGCATGGGCGATTGCCGCCGCGACCTCGCGTCTCTAAGCTTCATGAAAACCAAACTCAGAAAGACACGGGTAGAGACGGGAATGGCTCAGGAGATCGCGGAAGAGGCGCGTCCATCGGCGGAGGCGCGCACGAGCGGCTTCCTCGGGCGCCATTATGCGCTCATCATCCTGACGCTCGCCTATACGTCGAGCCATATAGATCGTGGCATCGTCAACATCGTGATGCAACCGATCAAGAACGAGTTCCATGTCAGCGACACCTTGCTGGGGCTCATGTCGGGGCTCGCCTTCGCGCTCTTCTACGCGACACTCGGCGTTCCGATCGCGATGTGGGCGGATCGCGGGAACCGGCGCAACATCATCGCGCTCGCGGTCACGGTATGGAGCGGCATGACGGCGGCTTGCGGCCTTGCTGGCAACTTCAGCCATCTCTTGATGGCGCGTATCGGCGTCGGCATCGGCGAGGCGGGGTCGAGCCCGCCCTCCCATTCGATGATCGCCGACATCTATCCCAAGGAAAGCCGCTCGACGGCGATGGCCTTCTATTCGGTCGGCGTCTATGCGGGCGCGATGCTCGGCCTGGTCGTCGGCGGTTTCGTCGTCCAGCATTATGGTTGGCGCATGACCTTCTTCGTCGTCGGCCTGCCGGGGCTCATCATCGCATTGCTGGTGCGCTTCACCACCAAAGAGCCGGTGCGCGGTCACGCCGACGGCCTCGCGCATGACGCGGCGCTGAAGTCGAACCTCGTCCGTGTGATCGTGCACCTGTGGCGGACGAAATCCGCGCGCCACATCACCATCGGCCTGACGCTCGTTTCCTTCGTCGGCTATGGCGCGCTCATTTTCGGGCCATCCTTCTTCCAGCGCAGCCTTGGCATGGAGCCGCAGAAGGTCGGTCTCATCTTCGGCCTCATCGCCGGATTCGTCGGCGGGCTGGGATCCCTGATCGGCGGCTATCTTGCC